>CAYSKC010000087.1:0-3197 GCA_964431615.1 uncultured Candidatus Saccharibacteria bacterium | reverse complement strand
AAGTAATAATTGAAAACAGTGAATATAATCAGTTAAACAATCTTTTGTCAGTTTACGAGCATTCACTAAAACGTGAATTTCTTGGAGAAAAAGAATTTGAGGAAACACTTGAAGAAGGAAAAAGGATTTTGGATGAGTGGTATGAACTATCCAAAGATCACTTGATCGTACCAGCTGAACTTGAATATTCATTCTTCGGAAGAAGCAGTATTCTTGAAGATATTCCACTTACAGCAAAGATTGACAAAATTGAATGGGTCGATAAAAAAGCTAGTCTTGTAAAAGTCATCGACTACAAAACTGGAACTGCAAAGGGTAGGGGACAGATTGCAAAACCTGTCGATGGTGGAGAAGAGTCAAATTATTACCGTCAGCTTGTTTTCTATAAACTTATCTCCGATATCACACCAAGCTTTCCCTACAAAGTAATTGAATCCGAACTTGAATTCGTCAAACCCAACAAAGGAAAAATTACAAAAGTGAGTTTTCAGATACCAGATTCTGATATCAAAGCACTCAAGGAAATTATTAGAGAGGTGATGGAAAAAATCAGGAATTTGGAGTTTTAAAACTTAAATTCTTCCAGAAACGTACACTTTCTCGCGAAACGGCATTACATCTTTGAATCCCTTTGTTTTGTTCGACTGTTTGTAAATATCATTTTGTAATAAGCCACACCAGTATATGGATCAGTGACGAACACAAACCCTAGATTATAATATTTTGTGGCTACAAAAAATTGAAGCTATCCAAGCTCTGTGTTATTAATTAGCGACTGCTCCCTGGCCTGTTCTGACCAGAACAAGTGAGGCGGGGAATCTTTTTTACCCAACAAAAACCTTGATATCTACCGCCACTGCCTTGTCTTTTGTGACAAGTAGAGGATTGATATCAAGACTAACTATCTCTGGATAAAGAAGAACCATGCGTTGAACAGATTCAATAACCTTGAAGATTTCTTCAAGAGCCAGTGGATCTGATCCTCTTGCCCCTTTTACGATTTCATATACTTTCGTACTCTTGAACGAAGTAGAGATATCAAAACGAGTTGCTGGAACCAGTGAATAACCAATATCTTTATAAACTTCTGTAAAAATACCCCCTTTACCAAAAGCCAATAAATGTCCAAATCCAGGAGTGTTCTGACGATATACATCTACTCCACCATCTCTGTTTGCACCTACAAAAACTTCCTCATCTCCTTTGAGCATTTGTTGAATAAGTATTTCTGGATTTTCAATATTTAATTTTGTGATCAACATATTTGAAAGCCTATTATAATTTGCACTCAATTCTTCAGCATCTTCTATACCTAGATATAGAGCTTTCTCATCTGTTTTGTGAGAAATGTCTTTGCTTGTTGCTTTGATCACAACTGGATAGTTGTTTTTCGCAAAATCGAGTGCTTGGTTCAAGGATCTCGTAACCATCTGTTTTGGCATGCTTATACCTACTTCACTGGCAATTTTTTGAGCTAAATCATCTGGAAGATTTTTTGTTTCACCTACTTTGAAAAATCTCTCTAGTTCATTTCTATATTTTCCTTTTTTGAATTCAACAAGAATCGATGATCTATCCTTATGCTCTTTTTGATTTTCTAGAACCTGACCATATCTATACATTTCCGACAAAACTTCAACTGCATCATCTATATAACGAAAAGCAGGCACTTTGTTGTCATACATCCTCTCAAGGCCGTTTGCAACATATTTGCCACCCAGAAAAACTGCAAAAATTGGTTTTGTAGCAAGTCTTGCAATATTTATAATCAGTTTTGAAGTCTCCTCAATCTGTGTCACAAGCTGAGGAGTAAGAATTACAAGTATTGCATCTACATTTGGATCATCAACTAGTACATCAATTGGTGCTTTGTATCTCTCAGCCAAAGCATCTCCTATCACATCAATTGGATTGAGAACTGATGCCGTAGATGGAAGGGCTTCTTTGATTTTTTTTATAGATTCTTCGGACAATACAGCCATCTTCAAACCATGCTCGATTAGACTGTCTGTAGCAATTATACCGGGACCTCCCGCATTGGTAATCACTGCAACATTCTTTCCTTTTGGAATCTCTGACCAAGAAAATCCCATCATCAAATTGAACATATGGTTGATTTCGTTCGTCTCAATTATCCCAGCCTGCTTCATAGCTGTTTGAAACGTCTGAATAGAGCCAGCAAGTGATCCAGTATGAGAACTAATTGCTGCTTTTGCTTCAGTTGTTTTGCCCGGTTTCATTATGATGATTGGCTTGCTTGCTCCATGTAAATTCACTACTTCCAAAAGAGTCTGTCCATCCTTTATTTCTTCCAAGTATGCACCAATCACCTTTACTTTTTCATCACTAAACCAGTTTTCTATAATCTCGTTTTCATCAATATCTGCCTTATTTCCCATGGATAGAAAATGTGAAAATCCCACATTTTTTTCGAGTGACATATCCAAAATTGCAGTACAAAATGCTCCTGACTGAGACAAAAAGGCTATATCCCCGAAAAGAGGAGTAGATGCAGCAAATGAAACATTTAGACCAACACCGGGTACCATGAGTCCAAGACAATTTGGTCCTAAGATTCGAATACCTTTTTCTTTGGCCAACTCAACAATTTCCTTCTCCAGGTTAGCTCCTTCTTTTCCAATTTCTTTGAAGCCAGCAGTAATAATTATGGCCGTTTTGACACCCTTTCTCCCAGCATCTTCAATTGTTTCTTTCACAAACTGGACAGGGATAGCGATACACACCATATCAACCTGTTCTGGGATTTCAGAGATTTTTGCATATGTTTTGTATCCAAACAATTCATCATATTTGGGATTTACAGGATAAATATCGCCTTTGAATCCTGCATTTACAAGATTTGTAAGGATGATTGATCCAAGTTTTGCAGGATCTTTTGAAACACCAACAATGGCAACTGATTTGGGGTTGAACAAAGATTCAAAATCAGATTTTTTTTCTGCTTTAGAAAGGTTTATCATTTTTTAAAAAAATTATCTTATTTGAAAAGATTCTAGCATAAGAAATGGGGGAAGTGGATTAAGATTGATTGAAGTTGCTTGAAATTGTTTGAAGTAGATTGAAATGGATTAAAGTAGGTTGAAGTAGATTGAGATAGATATTAAGTAGACTCAAATTGTTTTTAAAATATTCGACAAGTTTACTTGACTTATAGTATTACGGGTTGATATAATTAA
>CAYSKC010000086.1:2908-4749 GCA_964431615.1 uncultured Candidatus Saccharibacteria bacterium | reverse complement strand
CAAAGATAATTTTGGAAAGTGATAACTTAATTGAAAATAGCTTTTATATGACTTCTGACAATAAGGAAATGATACTCCTAATGCTTATTCAGGCTCAAACTGAATCAATAGAGGAAATAAAAACATTGTATTCAATAAATCTTGTACCATCAAAATAATATTGCGTCTGTAGCTCAATTGGATAGAGCAAGCCCGTCCTAAGGGAGAGGTTGTGGGTTCGAGTCCCGCCAGACGCATTTTCTTTCTTCATTATCTTCATAAGGAAAGTATTGAGTATAGAAAAAATTCCTAGATATTTTCTCCTTCTTCAAAATTTTCTACGCCATATGTATAAACCTCAAATTTCCCATCCTGCCATGAATATTTCGGCAGTCCTGCTTTCTGACAAAGATGAGATAGAAATTCACTTGCATCATCTATCTGCTTCCATACTTGGGGAAGAAATGTTGCGTTTTTGAAACCAAATTCAATAATCACACCTGGCTTATGAAATTCAAGGTATTTTATAAGAGATTCAATCGAATCGTATTCATGTCTTTGTGGTATATCTAAAATTGATATTTCAATTTTTATCTCAGATAACTCATCTTTTAAAAGCGATTGAAAACGAGTATCTCTAAACGCTGCAGAATATGTATTTTCGACCACATCCACAAAAAGTGGAATCAAGGCTTGAAGTTTGCCTATACAGCCCCTTAAATCACCATGTTTTGTCAATGTCACAAAACTCGCCCTAACTTCTTTCAGTGCATCAGAAACCTTAAGATTTTTGATATCAATAGTGTTTCCATATTCAAAATAATACTCTAATGCATTTCTTGATAGTTTCAACAAAAAAAATTTATCCTCAGAAGTAATTTCCATTTTTTTTATGAATAAAAAACAATAGAAGCATAGCCTACAACTCTCGACTTATCACCATATTCAGTATCACCAGAGTTCATATATTTCAATAATTTTGCTTTCCAATTATGTCTTATTGCTATACGAGTGAGAATGTTTACTCCATCGGCTCCACATGCTTCCTCGTGTTTTACTAGTTTTAAATTTATAATCTTTTGGATGGTAGAGTTATCAAGTTTTGAAGCTTCTTCATATGAAGAATAATGAGAAAGATCAGAGCTAGCAATATAAACACTACTATCATCCAATTCTCTATCAATCGTATCTACATACCGATCATAATTCTCTATTATCCCAGTCATAAAGGGAAGTATGCTTGAATCCGATCTTATCCATTTTATAAAAGGGAGCTGAACTTCAATACTATGCTCTTCATCCATATCTGGATGGATCGAGACAAATCCTTTCTCTTGTTCAAATCTTTTATAATTTGAACTTATCTTTAGTTTACCAAAAGGGGTATTCCAGAATTCGTACTCGAAAAAACCTATTCCATCAAAACTAACTCTATGTGAAGGACCTACAAGAATAAACTTTTTAATTTTCTCAAATTTCACTGGGTTGTACGAATACATAGCCACCTGACCCGAGTATATATATCCTGCATGAGGAACAATCATAGCTTTTATGTCACTATCAAGTTCAAAATTATCAACATTTTGACTATATTGTTTAAAAATATTATTCAATTGGTTTTTATCCTCTGGATAAAATTTTTCTGCCCAAAATTGGCCTCTTAACTTCATGTTTTACAGATAAATCAACTAATTATTATTGTTCCACACACCTGGAATTACCTCTCCACATTTTTTACATTTATTTACCTCCAATCCAATTACTTTTGTGTGATTCAAATTTCTATCCACCAAAATATTGTGACATTTTGGACAAAAAGAGCTGCTTAAGTTTTTCTCATTTACGTTTCCAATATAAACATA
>CAYSKC010000086.1:424-2893 GCA_964431615.1 uncultured Candidatus Saccharibacteria bacterium | reverse complement strand
TTTTAAGCTTGCTAGTGATGTAGAAGCAATATTTGACATTTTATATGCTGGATGAAATTTTGAGATATGCCAAGGAATTTTTTTTGAAATTGAACAAATAAACTCAGCAATATCTCTTATTTCTTCCTCACTATCATTTTTTCCAGGTATTAGAAGTGTAGTAATCTCCATCCATATTCCCATTTTATAATATTTTTTTATAGCATCCAACACCGGATGTAATCGAGCCTTGCATATTTTTCTGTAAAAATCGTCACGAAAACTTTTTAAATCAACATTTATCGCATCCAGATAAGGAGAAATCATCTCAATAGCCTCATCACTTTGATATCCATTTGATACATACACGTTTTTTATCCCTTCTGCATGAGCAAGTCTTGAGGTATCATAAGTGTATTCAAAAAAAATTGAAGGTTCATTATATGTGTAAGCTATAGAAGGGACCTTGTTTTCCAAACAATACAGTACTATTGATTCAGGAGATAATTCATAACCAAATTCTCCAATCTCAAAATCATAATCTTTCTGTTTACTTTCTCGAAGTAATCTCCTTTTCAAATATTTTGTTGCTTGAGACAAATCCCAATTCTGACAAAATTCACATCCAAAATTACAACCCACGGTTCCAATCGAGAAAATCTCTGTATTTGGAAGAAAATGAAAGAGAGGTTTCTTTTCGATTGGATCCATATGAACTGCAGAAGCTTTTCCATAAACCAGTAGTTTCAGTTCGCCATTCTCATTTTTTCTCACCCCACAAATACCTATTGCTTGTCGACCAATCCTACAATAATGCCTGCATGCTTTACAACGAACTGCCCCTTTTTCTAATTTTTCATATAAACGACAATTTTTCAATTATGATATTCATGATCCACAATTCATTATAAGCGATTTTTCAAATATCAGTGCAAAAAAAACATCGGTCATAAATCTGGGTCTTAACTGTCTAAATCAAGAAAAAAATAATTGCCACAAAAACACACTTTATTATTTTGACGTAGGAAAGTGAAAAATCTACTTTGAAACCCTTTCCAATTTCTTTCTTAGACCCATTACTTCACTATCACTAATATCATAATCAATAACTTCAAACCTATCAAACCAAAGAGCTATTTCTTGATCTGCCTCTTCTGAGGTTCCCGAAGCATGAACCAGATTATAGAAAGGTCTTTGAAGTTCATTTGCAAGCTCAGCGCTATCCCAACTAAAATCACCCCTTATCGTCCCTGGATCAGCAAGAGCAGGAACGGTGTGTCCAACAAGTTTCCTAACAATCTGGACAGCATTTGGTCCTTCCCAAACCATTGCAACAATTGGTCCAGCAGTCAAAAACTCGACATTCCATTTTTTTACAAATTCACCGATTTTCTCTGGATCATTTGTTCCAAACTTTTCAATGGGATCTATCCCCTTTTCTCTATATTCATCAAGCGTTCTCTGCCCCACCTTAACTTTCCACTCTTTTGTATTTGGATAATGTTGATGCCCCATATCCTCCGTTGCATCTATCATCTCAAAAGCCAAAAGCTTCAAGCCAACTCTTTCAAATCTCTTTGTAATATCACCTATAAGTCCACGTGACACGGCATCATGCTTTATCAACACCAATGTTTTTTCTCTTTTCATAATATCTATATTGGATATTTTAAATATATATATACTTAATAAATTACCCCATATCCCACATGGTCTGTTCTGAGATACTCCATATATTTAATTTTTTTACCAAACCAGTTTTCCATTTCTCTTTTTGATTCTTCTTCCGAATCAGATCGATGGATCAAGTTTTCAAACGCTATACGTCCCGATTTTACTGCAAGCTGTGGTGAGTCAAAACCAAAATCACCACGTATACTTCCCAAGTCAGCTTCAAGAGGTCTCGTAGCCCCAACAACTTTTTTCACCACATCAATAGCATGATTACCCTCCCAAACCATTGCAAGCATAGGACCACTTGTCAAATAATTGACAAGCTTCGAATAAATGATTTCTCCGAGCTCCAGCCTATCTGCTGTACCCATATCATTTTTAACTCTTTCAATATCTCCACCATATCCTGAAATTGTTTTTTCTCCCATACCTACCAACCATTCTTTTGTACCAGGATAATTATTTTTAGCTTGCTCTCTGGTTGCCAAAAACAATCTGGCGTAAATAAGTTTTAAACCCACCTGCTCAAATCTCCTGACGATTTCTCCGACAAGTGATCTTTTAACTCCGTCCGGTTTAATCATTACAAATGATTTTTGTATGTTGTCCATAACATAGAAAATAAATAACTATAAGATAATGTATCAAAAACTAACTCAATAATTTTTGATCCCACAATTGTCTAATTTCTGCAAAAATCAGGTCTCTTACTTCTTGAATCGTGCCATTTCCATCAACCTCAACCCATTTGCACCAAACCTGTTCATTTACAAGCTTTTTAAAATTTTCTACTGTAATAGGTGCTTCTTTTTCTTC
>CAYSKC010000086.1:0-414 GCA_964431615.1 uncultured Candidatus Saccharibacteria bacterium | reverse complement strand
CTTAGTCCAGACTCTTACGGTAAAAACCAGAGCGCTGTCGGTCTGCTCTGTCAGCCTGACGAATGGCTCAGGCTCAGGAAGAGCAAGGGGGTGCTCACGGACAATATCCATCAGTACATTTTTAACTTTATCGATATCACTTTCATACATATCCTTATTTTCATCTCCTGACTTACCCTCTTCAGCATTTTTTCTAGAAATTGCTGTTTTTGGATTGACATCAAGATAGATTGCCAAATCTGGTTTAACCAATCCCAGCTTATTTGCAAACTCAACTCCAAATTCCAAAGGAGGATTTCCAGAAAGAATACATTGATATACAAGAGTAGTTGTAAAATAACCATCTGCGATAAATATATTGTTTTTATCTTCCTTGTATTTGTATCCTTCTCTTTCGCTTATTAAATTTACACT
>CAYSKC010000085.1:0-4815 GCA_964431615.1 uncultured Candidatus Saccharibacteria bacterium | reverse complement strand
TGTAGGTGTGGGTGTAGGTGTGGGTGTAGGTGTAGGTGTAGAAGTCGGCTCCTCAGTTGGCTCTCCGCAATCATAATCATGCCAGTATGATGAAAATGCCCAACCACCTTGAGGAGTACCCCCTACGCCACCATTATCCGAGCAGTTTCCATTGATGTCGGGACAACATTCATCTATTTGTTCTACCCCACAATCTTGGTTAAAACCAACCGACTGACCTACAGTACGAAAAACTTCTTCATTATCTTGACAACCACTACCTTCTTTATTATCGCAATGATATCGAGTCACAAAACAACCACTCCTTACTGTACAACCACCATCATCGCAACAATCAAAACCCTTACATGTACCATAATTACCATGCCTAGAATAAGCAGCCTGACTCTCATCTGGTGTTACGTCCTGGCTTTCTTGAAGTTTATATGAAACAAAAACCGCTGCTCCTGCGAGAAGTACAGTTACTCCAAAGAGAACAAATATCAATACTCGTGAACCACCTGAGGCTGATTTCATATATAGATTTGATAATACACAAAAATATTTGAAATGATACTTTTACATATTATATGTTCAGGAGATTTAAGTAAAGACCCTTATATGGAGAGTAGATCCTTCGACCCGACTCAGGATGGAAAAATAGAGAATCAATCCGAGTTACGAATTAACTAGAAATTGGAAACAGATATAAATTATGAGTTGAAATATTGTCACGTTACGAAATGAGTTTAAAATATCTAGGTGAAATGAGCGTTAAGATTTTTTTTAGTGATAACATGAAAATTAGTGAATGAACGTAATTCTATTTCATTCGAAATTTGCATTAATTACTACTTAGTGGCTAAAAGATTTTTTGATAGTCGGTATATTTTCGGTTTGTTTTGATACTTCAAGAACTAATAATGGTTTTAGAACAAAATTATTCTACTTACATTGTTTACTCCATTTCAAATATTTGTTATCTTGGTAATGTTTTACTGCCTGATACTGAAGAGAAGGAGTCGGTTGCCATAAAAAAGCTGTTTCAGTCCTAACGGCGGCAATTATCGATCCTTCTCTTTTTCGTCAAATTTCGGAATTGATTTTTTTTACTATCCAATATTTGTTTCCTTTGTGTTCTTTCCCATCTTCTAGAAAACTATCCACAACCTTGAAATTTGTTTTTGAAAGCAGTTTGATTATTTCTTTATCATCCAAAAATCTGCAGTAGCGGATCCCCAGAAGTCCCCTATCCCAATCTAAAAGACAATCATACTCATCAAGTTCGTTTTGATCAATATCATATTTTTTCAGAAGTAACTTCCCAAAGTCAGATTCGAGATCGATAACTTTTTTTGCTAGTCTTGGTATTTTTAGAAAGTTCCATGTTGTAAATACAAAAAAACCATCTTTTTTCAAAACACTATGAATTTCCTCAAATAATTTCTCCCTGATATCAGTGCTTGGGATATGGTGAAGAAGACCGAAGGCGACGATTAAATCGAAAAAGCGAGAACGCCTGCCTGACGAAACTTCAGTGGAGGCAGTAGGAACGGGACACGTTGCACTTATATGATCTATCCAATCAGGTTTGGTGATATCAGTCTCGATAAAATTAATCTTTCCCTTATCAAATTCTGATTTTCCATTTGTTTGAAGTTCGGTGCACGGGATTTGGTATTTTTCTAGTGCTATTTTGAGTAATTTCTCAGAAGAATCGACACCAATATATTCCTTAAAATCAATTTTATTTTGAAGTAAAAAATCAAGAAAGCGACCGTTACCGCAACCGAGGTCGAGAACGAAGAACGAAGACCGCCTACCTGACGAAACTTCAGTGGAGGCAGTAGGAGCGAGAAATGCTGTCTCCCAACCGGGCCAAGAATAGTTGCGAGAGGATGAGAAAAAATCACCAACTGTCTGGTAAAATTCTTTGTTGATTTTATTGAGTTGTTGAATTGTTTTGTTGTTCATTGACCAATTATACTCTAGGAATTAGGAACTAGCTTCTAGGTGCTAGGTTCAAGGCTCAAGGTTCAAGGGTTGATGCTCGATGCTTGTTATTTGGTACTTAATTCATAATTCTTAAATCTTAAATCTTAAATCTTAATTCTTATTAGTGGATTATAAGTTTGACTACAAAAAATACAAAAAGGAATTAACTTCAATTTTTGAGGAAATTTCAAAAGAAGATAACTTAACTCGAAAAAAACTCAGGCAGATTCTAGGAAAATATCCAAAGGATGGGAATAAAATGTTTTCGAAAAACGACCTTGTTGCCGGCTTCAGAGCTCTAAATAAATCCAACATCCGGCATTCCTGCCTTCGTAAGAACTTCGGCAGGCAGGCAGTATCCAACATTCTAGAAAAAATAAGGATGAAACCAGTAAGAACTCAGTCTGGGGTTACTACGCTGACACTTCTGACAAAACCCTACCCATGCCCTGGGAAATGTATCTTTTGTCCAAATGATGTCCGAATGCCAAAAAGCTATATTGCAGAAGAACCGGGAGCACAAAGAGCTCTGAAAAACGCATTTGATCCATATTTACAAACATATAACCGTCTTCTTGCTCTTTACAATATCGGCCATGATACAGAGAAAATAGAGGTTATTATTCTTGGTGGAACTTGGTCATTTTATCCAGAAAGCTATCAGCTTTGGTTTATGACAGAAATTTTTAGAGCATTGAATGAGTTTGATGAGACACGAAGAACAGAGAACAGAGAACGGGGAACATTGAAAGTAAAAGAACAATCAGCTACTTGGGATGAATTGTTTGAACAGCATAAAATTAATGAAACTGCTAGATCCCGGTGTGTTGGATTGACTGTTGAAACTAGACCCGACTATATCACAGAAAATGAAGTAATCAGGCTTCGAAAATTTGGTTGCACAAAAGTTCAAATGGGAGTTCAGTGTCTTGACGATCAAGTTTTGAAACTGAATGAAAGAGGCCATACTGTTGGAGATACGAGGAAAGCTTTTAGGCTTTTGCGACAAGCAGGATTCAAAATTCATGTCCACTGGATGGCAAATCTATTTGGTTCAACTCTTGAAAAAGACGTCGAAGACTACAAAAAACTGTTCTCGGATCCTGACTTCAAACCAGATGAAATCAAAATTTATCCCTGCTCTCTTGTAAAAGATACCAACCTTTATGAATATTACAAACAAGGGAAATGGAAACCATATACAACCGAAGAACTGATCAAGCTTCTCAAGGAAGTAATGAAAGTAACTCCTCCATACTGCCGGATTACACGAATGATACGTGAGTTTTCATCTGAGATAATAGTTGATGGCAACAAAAGATCGAATCTCAGAGAAGTCGTTGAGAAAGAACTTGACCAAGAGGGAATACAAAGACACGACATTCGATCCCGTGAAATAAAAAATTTAAAATTCAACATTCAGAATTTAGAATTAAATATAGTTGAATATGAGACATCAGTTAGTACCGAGAAGTTTTTGCAGTATGTAACGGATGATAATAAAATTGTGGGGTTTTTGAGGTTGTCATTACCGAAATACGAACGAGACGGATCCTTCGACTCCGCTCAGGATGAAGAACGCCTACCTGACGCCGTGCCTGACGGCAGGCAGGAAGCGTTGGCGGAGGCAGGAAGAGCGAAGAGCAAACACCCCTTCATTTCTGAACTTGATGGTTCAGCGATAATAAGGGAAGTGCATGTTTATGGACAGGCGATTGGACTTGGAAAACAGGAAGAAGGGAGAGTACAGCACTTAGGGTTGGGAAAGAAACTTATTCAAAAAGGCATCGAAATTGCATCTAATAATGGATGTATAAAAGTTGCTGTAATATCTTCTATAGGGACAAGGGGTTATTATAAAAAATGGGGGTTTGAAGATGGAGGGTTGTACCAAATAAAAGAAGCTATCTTCTAACTGTATTATTTATAATTTCCATTACTTCTTGTTCAACATCTGGTAATGGTCTATTTGCATCAACCTCAACCAGTTTTGATCCCCAGAGTGTACGTCTTTTTCTTAAAAGCGCTTGAAAGGAGTCCCAAACCTGATCTTTGAAAGTATCAATCCCCATTTCCAATGGGTTTACTTCACTTCGTCTTATCCAAGCTTCCTTCAAGGGAAGAGTCAGGAGGATTGCTTGTTCAGCAACATCTGGAGGTAAAGCAAGTGTTTGATGTCCTTCCACAAGTAGCATTGAGCCATCCAAAGGTCTAATTAACCTTTTTTTACGTGACGGAGCACCAGCAATAGTTCTATCTGAAAAGAACGGATCTTGGCTCGGGTCACCTTTCTTGTCATAGATTGGACTTTCAATTGTAAATCCGTTTCCCAAATTTCTTATATCTCTGAGGAAATGTCTCCATTTTGTGTTTTTAGGGTGATCCCAAAGAATTTCATGTGTATTTGGATCGCGTTGATATTCTGTCACTCGTTTGAAGTAATTGTCTTGACTTAGGACTGTGCTTCCTAGTTTATCTCCCACCCTCTCTGACAGTGTTGTTTTACCCGATCCACTTGGACCAGTTATTATTATACAATTTGATTCTGAGGCCATTGCTTAGTGAACCTTTATATAATGTATTATAGCATCACAACATTTATATATTTCCATTTGGTATGTATAATCATATGTTATACATTTCCAAAAAAATTAATGAAACTTTTTAGTATTTTTAAAATCCCCCACAGCTATAGGCTTTCTCCCTCAAGGATAAGGTATTGGAATTCATTGGTTCCTAAATATAAATATCTGACATCAATAAAAAAAATTAACATTCAGATCACGTTGGATCCAATGCCCGATAAGGCATGGAAAAGACTAGACTACCAAAACCCAATTA
>CAYSKC010000084.1:3778-4853 GCA_964431615.1 uncultured Candidatus Saccharibacteria bacterium | reverse complement strand
ACAGGTAAACCACAGGTTGCTTATAGAGAAACAGTATCTCAAGAGATTGAACATAGAGAACTTTTGAAGAAACAGTCAGGAGGAGCAGGACAATTTGCCGATATGACAATTATCATGGCTCCAAGAGAGCGGGGAGAGGGATATAAGTTCTTGAATGAGATCAAGGGAGGGGCAATACCTACAGAATATATTCCATCAGTTGATACAGGAATACAGCAGTCTTTGACAAACGGAGTTTTGGGTGGTTATCCAACAGTTGATTTCCAAGTTCGACTTGTAGATGGGTCTTATCATGATGTTGACTCCAATACTGATACCTTTAGAATTTGTGCAAACAGGGCATTTAGAGAAGCTATGAGAAAGGCTGGACCAATTCTTCTTGAACCTATCATGAAGGTTGTGGTTACAACTCCAGATGAATACGTTGGAGATGTTACAGGGGCACTTTCTTCAAAGAGGGGAATAATCAAATCAATGATTCCAAAAGGGAAGATCCAGGAAGTAACAGCCTTGGTACCATTGGGAAATATGTTTGGTTGGATAAATGACTTACGTTCTATGACAAAGGGAAGAGCAAATAGTGTGATGGAATTTGATAGTTACTCAAAGGTTCCGGAAAATATGGTTGAAGAAGTACTGAAAAAATAAATTTTTCTCGGGTTTCCTATTGCCAAAATATTTTTGTTTTGGTATAAAGATAGCTAACCAAGAAAATACCCAACATTTGGGTTGTGTTTTTCTGACTTGCAAATTTTATTAATTATTGTATAATAGCTGGTCTTTTGCCAAAGACTGGATATTTAAAAAATTTACATTTATATATTATATTGTTTGAGATGGCAGATTTTAATCGAGATAAAGAACATGTCAATATTGGAACATTGGGTCATATTGATCATGGAAAAACAACTCTTCTTCGAGGAGTCTTGAATGCTTTTGGTGGAGATGAAAAAGAAAAATGGAAAGATAAACTTGATAAGGATCCATGGTCTCGAACAAAATCTATTACTATCGCAACTGCTCATATTGAGGCAAATACAGAAAAAAGACATTATGCAATTGTCGATTGTCCTGG
>CAYSKC010000084.1:0-3768 GCA_964431615.1 uncultured Candidatus Saccharibacteria bacterium | reverse complement strand
ATCAAGAATATGATTACAGGAGCCGCACAGATGGACGGAGCAATACTTGTAGTTTCTGCATCAGATGGTCCAATGCCACAGACAAAAGAGCATGTTCTACTTGCAAAACAGGTCGGAGTAAAGCATTTTGTAGTGTTTATCAATGTATTCGATGATTCGATGGACAACGATCTTCTGGAACTCATTGAGGAAGAAGTTCGAGAATTATTAAACAAAAATGGATTTAATGGGGATGGTGTAAGTATTATCAGAGGAAATGCACTGAAAGCACAAAATGGCGAAGCAGAGGGCTTGGAGGCGGTTAAGAAACTTATGGAAGCAGTGGACAATGATATCCCAACACCAGAGAGAGAAATTGACAAACCATTTATGATGGCTATTGAAGATGTATTCTCAATTGAGGGTCGAGGGACTGTTGCAACAGGAAGAATTGAGAGAGGAAAAGTTAGGGTTGGTGATGTTGTAGAGCAAGTTGGTTTGATGGAAAAAACAAAAGAAGTAACAGTTACTGGTGTGGAGATGTTCAACAAAAGTCTTCAGGAGGGTATGGCAGGAGATAATGTTGGAATTCTTCTTCGAGGAATCAAAAGAGAGGAAATTGAAAGAGGCCAAGTTCTTTCTGCAAAAGGCTCAATTAAACCACATACAAAATTTGAAGCTGAGGTATATGTTTTAACAAAAGATGAGGGTGGAAGGCATACTGCATTCCTAACTGGATATAGACCACAATTCTACATTCGAACAACAGATGTAACGGGTAGTGTTACATTGAAAGAGGGAACAGAGATGGTAATGCCAGGAGATAATGTTGAACTTTCAATTGAATTGGTTACACCAGTTGCAATTGAGGAGCAGATGAGATTTGCTATTCGAGAGGGTGGAAGAACTGTTGGATCTGGTATTGTTACAAAGATTATTGAATAATTACATTTTATTTATACTTACCTAGAAAGGAAGTAGCTCTTTTAGAAATATGCAAAGGATAAGGATCAAAATAAAAGCCTATGATTCGAAATTGGTCGATAAGTCTGTTGCACAGATTGTAGAGACAGTAAAAAGAACTGGAGCACAAACGGCAGGTCCTGTTCCAATGCCTACAGATAGATCAGTTTGGGCGGTGCAAAAATCACCATTTAAGTATGGTCGTGCCAAAGATCATTTTGAAATGAAGACTCACAAAAGAATTGTTGATATTTTGGATCCAAATCCAAAAACTATAAACGACCTTACACATTTGCAATTACCTGCGGGTGTGTCGATAGAAATTAAATAATTTGGTATAGTGGTTAATACTATCCTGTAAATCGGGAAAAGTTGCCAAAGTTTCTTTTATCTAAAAGAAACGGAGGTTTGCTTTCGTTTCTTTTTTTTTGCAATAATGAATAAAATTTTGGGTACAAAAAAATTAATGACTCAGGTTTTTATGGAGAACGGTGAAGTTGTTCCTGTTACTGTTATAGATTTATCAGACGCAATTCTTGCAAAAAAAACTGATTCAAAGGTATATATAGGAATTGGCAAAAAGAAAAATACTATTAAGCCAGAGGATGGCAATTTTAAAGAATTGGGTTTTGTCCCAAGAAAGTACATCGAGGCTGAGTCAAAGATTTATGAAAATCAAAAAATTGGAGATAAAATTGATTTGTCAATTTTGTCAGCAACAAAAGAAGTTGATATATCAGGAATCTCAAAAGGTAAAGGATTTGCTGGAGTTGTCAAGAGACATGGTTTTAAAGGGGGTTCTAAAACCCATGGACAATCAGATAGACGAAGAGCTCCTGGAGCGATTGGGGCTGGTACAACTCCTGGAAGAGTTTTGAAAGGAAAGAAAATGGCTGGAAGAATGGGAGGTAAACTTGTGACTACGTCAAATCTAAAAGTAATCAAGCTTGATACAAAAAATAGAATTTTGCTAGTAAAAGGGGCAGTTCCTGGTACAAGAAATACAGTTGTAATAATAAAATTCAAATAAATTAATGAAAGTAGATTTTTTTGACAAAAAAGGAAGTATAAAGGAATCACAATATAATTTTGGAAAGGAATTTGATATTGAGCCAAATTTAGATGTTGTTGCTCAATATAATTATATTTTTCTCTCAAATCAAAGAAATGCAAAAGCGAAAGCGAAGAATAGAGCTGAAGTAAGTGGAGGAGGAAGAAAACCATGGAAACAAAAAGGGACAGGAAGAGCCAGGCATGGATCTATTAGAAGTCCTATTTGGAAAGGTGGGGGAGTGACTTTTGGACCTACAGGTACTGAAAATTTCAAAAAAAGAATGCCAAAAAAAATGAGAAAATTAGCATTCCTTTCAGCAATTTCATTGAAAGCTTTGGAAAAGAAATTTGTAGTCTTGGAGGAATTAGAAATAAATAAAACAAGAGATGCTAAAAAGATTTTATCTAATATTATGAAAGTTATCAAAGAGAGAGAAAATGGCGATGTATTGGTTGTTCAATCAAAAGTCTCAAAATATGAAACTGTATTTAGAAATTTAGAAAACGTAGAAATAAAACGAATTGGGGAATTAAATGCTTATGATGTTTTGACTGCTAGAAATGTTCTGTTTTTTGAGAAAGCTGCTGAAAGTCTTAAGGAATTAAATAAAAAGCAATGAAAATTATTATTAGACCAATTGTTACTGAAAAAACATTGAATTTGGCACACAAACAAAATCAATATGTATTTGAGGTTAATGCCAAGGCATCAAAAGTTCAGATACAAAAAGAAATTGAAGCAAAGTTTAATGTAAAAGTAATATCAGTTAGGACATCGAACATTTTAGGGAAACAAGTTGCGTTTGGAAGATCAAGAATTTCAGGAAAAAAATCTAATTACAAAAAAGCTTACGTCAATTTGAAAGTTGGCGACAATATAAAAGATTTTGATATTAAATAAAAATAGTGTTAAAGAAGTATAAACCTACAACACCAACAAGAAGACATACAGTACTTTTGCAGACAAAGGAGTTGTCAAATAAAGAACTACCTTCTGCACTTATGAAAAATGTAAAATATGCTGCTGGAAGAAGTGGGGGAAGTGTTACTGTTAGACATAAGGGGGGCAGGGTAAAAAGACAATATAGAGTATTGGATTTCAAGCGTGATAAATACGATATTGAAGGAGTGGTAGATTCAATTCATTATGATCCAAATAGGTCAGCAAATATAGCACTTATTAAATATTTGGATGGAGAAAAAAGGTTGGTTTTGGCAACAAAAAATATGGTTGTAGGACAAAAAATTGTTTCGGGTATGGATGTTCCAATCAAAGAAGGTAATGCAATGCCACTAAAGAAAATTCCTGCTGGAATGTTTGTACACAATGTAGAATTAAAAAAGGGACAAGGTGGTGTAATAGCAAGATCTGCAGGATCTTCGGTACAGATCCAAGGTGCAAATAAGCAATATATACAAATCAAAATGCAAAGTGGTGAGATTCGATTGATTCATGGTGATTGTTTTGCAACCATAGGTGAAGTTGGAAATGATGAGAGAGCAAATATAAAATATGGAAAAGCAGGCAGAAAAAGAAGAATGGGTATCAAACCAACGGTTAGGGGAGTTGCTCAATCTTGGAAACATCCACATTCTGGAGGTCAGGGAAAGAGTGGACGTGTCGGAACTGGGGGGCCATCAAAAACTCCTTGGGGAAAGAAACAAGGTGTAAAAACAAGAAAGAGAAAGATTACGCATAAATATATAATAAAGCGAAGGACTGGGAAAACCAGACCAAATGTAAAATCATATAAAACAATTGTATAGTTTTAG
>CAYSKC010000083.1:983-4867 GCA_964431615.1 uncultured Candidatus Saccharibacteria bacterium | reverse complement strand
GAAAAAGATGATAGCAAATTCAGAAGTTGGGAAAAAAGATCCAACCAACAAAGCAATAGAGATTGGGGAGGAATTTATACTCGTCAATATGGAAAACAAGAGAGAATTTTGTTATATGTTGGTAGGAAGCTCTGAAGCAGACCCCTCCAAATCAAAAATTTCAATAGATTCTCCTATTGGAAATGCAGTAAAAGGTAAGAAATATGGAGATCGTGTCCAGATTTTGTTGCCAACTGGTGAGGCAGAGTTCACAATCAAAAAGAAATAAATGGAAAATCATCCAATACCAAAAAACTTAATGGATGTAGAATTTAAACTATTTGGTAGTTTGACTATAAAGCAGTTTGGAAGTTTAGCTGTATGCTTTTTATTTGCATTGTTGGTTCATGTATCAAATATACCTTCCTTGATAGGGTTCCCACTAAAAGTAGGTTTTGTTCTTTTGGGGATTGCTTTGGCTTTTATGAAGGTTCAAGGACAGAGTTTTGATAAATTTTTGACAAATTTTTTGTTGGCTATGCTAGTACCTCAAAGAATGGTTTGGAAAAAAGAAAACAAAGCTCCAATCTCATTAGTTGGGACATTTAGTGTTCCCAAAAAAACCGATAGAGACAGAAAGAGCGAACTGCTTAAAGAGATATTTAGCAATTATGACAAAAGTTTTCAGAAAGAAAGTCCAACTATCGGTGGTTATGAAAAAACAATAATGGAAAATATTGATAGATATATCACACAGTCTCAAAAATCGGCACTTTCGAGTGGTGGTTTTCGACCGAAAAGTATTAAAACATAAATAAATAACTGCCCATGGCAAAACAGAGTTCGACACAACAACATCTGGATATCGAAGATATTAGGAATGATTTGGTTATTCTCAAAAATGGGAATGTTATTCTTGTCTTGGAAACATCCTCTCTCAATTTTGATCTTTTGTCAGAAGAAGAACAGGATGCAAGAATTTTGGCTTATTCTGGTATGATGAATTCTCTGACATTTCCAATCCAAATAGCGATACATACAGAGAGAACGGATGTAACAAAATACATTGAAAAATTGCAGACCGTACAAGGAAAACAAATATCTCCAGCTCTCATCAAACAAATAGAAATATATATTCGTTTTATCAAAAACCTAACTGTCAATAACGAAGTTTTGGACAAAAGATTTTTTGTTGTAATACCAGCTATATTCAATGCTGTTGAGAAACCAAGCATACTCAAGACAATTACTGGTTCGAAAGACACAACAGTTTCTATAAATATCGACAAGGTGCTTGCAAGAGCTCAATTAGAATTGTATCCAAAAAGAGATCACATCATTAGACAATTCAAAAAAATGGGTTTGGAAATAAAACAATTAAATACAGATGAATTGATAAGGCTTTACTATTCAATGTATGATCCAGACAAGGTGGGTTCGTCACGGATCGGGATTTTTAAATCAGATTATACGGCAAGCATGGTGATGCCAGAAAAGGAAGTTAAAAAAGATTAATGGGATTATTTGGTTCAAAACAAAAAAAATCAGGTTCTGTGCTTACAGAAGATGAAGAATTGAAGAAATTCACACAAGGTTTGTTGGATGTAAAAGATGTGATTGCTCCATCAGCAATTGAAGTCGATTTCAACCAGATGCTTGTAGGGAGTAAATTTATTCGAACATATTTTGCAACGGGATTTCCAAGGTTTGTGAGTTCAAATTGGCTATCTCCTCTCATAAATTTTGAACATCCAGTCGATATAAGCACGTTTTATTATCCAGTAGATTCTGCATTCATCATGGAGAGGCTTAGAAGAAAGATTGCGGAGATGGAAGCAACGTTGAATATTGAGGCAGAACAAGGAAAGGTTATAGACGCAAATGTAAGGGTCGCTCTTGACGATGCAATGGATCTCCAAAACACTCTAGCATCAGGAAAAGAAAAGTTTTTTCATTATGCTCTCTATATTTCTGTAAGAGCAGATACAATCAAAGAATTAGAAAAAATATCTAGGAATTTGGAATCAACACTAGCATCTATAGGAATAATTATAAAAGTTGCAACACTTCAACAAGAACAAGGCTTTCAAAGTGTTTTACCCGTTGCACTGGATAAGTTGTATCTAACTCGAAATATGGATACTACTTCCATTGCTACAACCTTTCCATTTGTGAGTTCTGAATTGACTATGGAAGAAGGAATATTGTATGGAGTAAATAAGCACAATAGAAGTCTTGTGATTTTTGATAGGTTTAGTCTTCAAAATGCAAATATGGTTGTATTTGCAACATCAGGAGCTGGAAAAAGCTATATGATAAAGCTTGAAGCTGTCAGAAGCTTGATGCTTGGAGTAGATATAATAATTATTGATCCAGAAAATGAATATGATAGATTGTGCAAAGCAATTGGGGGAGAATATATCTCATTTTCACAAGATGGAGCAAGTAAACTGAACCCTTTTGAGCTATCTGGAATGTTTGACAAGGAAGAAGATGAGCTCAGATTCAAAATTCTGTCTCTACATGGGCTGATAAAATTGATGATTGGTGGAAAAACATCACCCGAAGAAGATGCAATAATAGATAGATCAATTATACTTGCATATAGAGAAAAAGGTATAACTCCCGACCCTGCAACACACAGAAATAAAGCCCCACTTCTAGAGGATGTCTACAAAATATTGAGAGCCATGGCAGAAAAACAGGCACATTCTATAGCCGATAGACTCGAAAGATATCTTCGAGGAAGTGCTGCTGGTATTTTTGATCAGCCAACAAATGTTAGTTTGAAAAATTCCTTTACGGTTTTTAGTGTGAGAGATTTAGCCGAAGAGCTGAGACCACTTGCTATCTATATGATGCTTGATTTTATCTGGACTAGGATCAAAAAAGACAAGAGGAAAAGACTATTGATTATAGATGAAGCATGGTGGATGATGAAATATGAAGATTCAGCAAGGTTTCTACATTCACTTGCAAAAAGAGCCAGAAAGTATGGACTGGGAATAACTACAATTACACAAGATGTAGAAGATTTTCTAGGGTCAGATTTTGGAAAAGCAATAGTTACAAACTCAGCTATTCAGGTTCTTATGAAACAGAGTCCAGCTGCTGTAGACAAAATCAAAAAAGTGTTTTATCTATCAGAGGGGGAAAAATTATTTCTTCTTTCAGCAGGAATCGGAGAGGGTTTGTTTTTTGCTGGACCAAATCATGTTGGAATACAGGTTATCGCAAGTGAAAACGAACACAAACTAGTCACAACAAATCCAAATGAAACGATATTTGCACAAAAACCAAATGTTGAAGAATCAAAACAAAATACAATCCCAAAATCCACAAACTCTACTGAAGGTCAGATACTTCAAAACACATCTAAATCAAATTCAATCATAAACTAACATTATTTTATCTCAAGATAGTGAATATTCAGCTACCAGACTGGGGATGAGAAGGTATCGAAGGCTCAGAGTAGAACACGATACTTCAGCCTTGAGGCTGAAGTATTTATCAACCAGTTCATAAGCCGCTTTCTGTATCCCCTCGTTTTCGAGGTTGAGATGATCATTTATCTTTGCTCTCATTTTTTGAGATTGCTCCAAGTAGGGATTACCTCGCACATATCGATTACTCAATATGTCGGTGTGCTTTTACCACACCCTTTCAGCCTTTCTCTTGCAATAAAGCAAAAGTGGTTTTCTCTCTGTTGCTCTGAACCATAAGCTCACGCCTATCCAGTTTTCCAATAAAGGTTATATCTGGTACTTTTTTTCACATATTTGCACATGTGATATGGAGAGCGGACTTTCCTCTCTTCTGGCAAAATTGAACCAAAAGAGTAATCATCTGAACTGGTAGACCATTATACTACAGGTTGAAGATATAGAGGGAAAAGACCTGAGAGA
>CAYSKC010000083.1:0-973 GCA_964431615.1 uncultured Candidatus Saccharibacteria bacterium | reverse complement strand
TTCTGCAGTATGGTCATCGATATATGGGCTTTGCCCTTGGCTTCGTCGCATGCTATTTTTACAAATTGTTTACGTTCTTCAAAAGTTAATGCACTGGCTTCGACCGCGCACAGGATACAGCTCAATTTGTTTGCAATCAGGTATTTTATAACATCGTTTGAAATATCAAAACGGGATAGAGAGTAGAGAATTTGTATTAGAGAAAGAAAAAAAAGCAAAAAATTGGTTATCAAAAAAGAAATTTGAAAAATTCCAAAGAAAGCTAGTGATAAATAGCAAAACAAGATAATTTTTATCAGTTGATTGACAACAACAAAATAATGAAAATTTTGTTCTAATCTTGATTTGATTGAAAAAAGGCCAACGGTTACTGAAAAAATACTATCCAGTGTTGTATCTCTGGCCAAAACTGAGTTTATATAGAAGGTTTCATCATTTCTATCATAAAAAAAGTTGTCTTGATCTTTTTCTACAGAAATTTTTTTTGTCAAATTTTTTCTTGCGAATGTAGTTAATACATCAATACCATTTTTATTTTCAATATTTACTTGTTTTTTTATATTTTTTTTAAATTTTGCAAGTAAAGACAAAAAACAAAAAACTACCTGAAGCAGAACAAAAAAAATAAATAATATTGAGATCTGTCTATACATAATGTATTTCAATTGAACAATTTGTTGCTATAGATTATCATGATAATATTGATTTCGGTTTTTTACAATTGTGGAAAAATATGCAAACTTCAAATAAAATTGTTATCATTTCTGTATTAGTAGGCATTATATTTGTAATTGGTGTATTTGTGTATGCACTTCAAACAAGAGAACCAATTACTCTTCCTATCAAAATAGAAGAATATACTGATTTTGGATGCTCTGCCTGCAAATACTATTATGAAAATCTAAAAGAATTGGATTCTGAAAAATACAATGGGATAGTTGAATTGGAGTTTAAGCATTTTCCTCTCTCTTCG
>CAYSKC010000082.1:0-4950 GCA_964431615.1 uncultured Candidatus Saccharibacteria bacterium | reverse complement strand
TTCAGTAGTAGATTTGACATGGTCAAGTGGAGGAAGCGGTGCAAAAGCTTATTTGGTTACTCTCAAACAAAACGGTCAAGTTGTGACCTCAATGGTAGTAGAAAGTGAAGAAAAAACGATGACAAATCTTACTGCAAATACTGATTATGGTTGGAGTGTACAGTCACTTCTTTCATCTGAGAATACCCAACAGAATTTCGATAGGACAAGTGACAAAGTTACCGAAGGACCAGTATTTCGATGTGTCCCAACCAACCCCGAAACACCAACTATTAATTATATTCTGACGCTTACGTTTTTACCTAGTTTGACGGTTTCTGGCACAAAAACAGCGGATTCTTCAATTTATGTCAATGGAAACGAAGTGATTGCTTCAAATGCAAATACTCAGTGGGCAACTGATCTTCAGCTTTCAAATATTGGGATGAATAACTTTATTATTCAATCCAAGAAAAATGGTGTGATGAGCACCGAAGTTCCAGTAAATATTGAAAGATGTATGTTTGGGGATATCAATTGCGATACAAAAGTCAATATTGTAGATTTCTCGTGGTTTGTTCAAGCTATTAGACTCTATGTGTTTACACAACAAAGACAACCGTTTATGGAGCTTGCGGATATGAATAATGGTGCGTACAATAGAGGAGACGGTATTTGGGATCTATATGACTTCTACGCCTTCAAGGATGAATACATAAAACACAATATGTAGTAAAATCTTTCTGTTAATATCAATTCTCAAGTGAAGAAAGTAAACCTTGGTCGACAAAAATCGATCTTTGTAAGTAGCAAAAAAAACATCCAATATCTGACTGGGCACAATTGCTTATCTGAGACGGAAAGAGACGCTTTTTTGCTTATCACAGCTTCAAAAAGATACATAATAAGTTATCAGATGTTTGAATATCAATTCAAGGAGAGTATCGGTGTTAAAACAGGTGAATACGAATTGAGAATACAGAAAAAAGGTGAAAACTTGGGAAAAATAATAAATAATTTGGTACCAGAAGGACTGATTGAATACGAAAGTGAGGATTTGACCGTATTGGAATTTGAAAACCTGAGAAGAATTCTAAAAAACCGTTTGGTCTCAGCAAAAAATATTTTTGCAAAACAAAGAGCAATCAAGAGCCATTTGGAAATAGAAAAAATTCAAGATTCGGTTTCTGAAACTGATCATGCTTTTGAAGTATTGTATAAGACTTTATCAAAACAAAAAAAACCTATCTCAGAAATTGGGTTAATGAATTTTATAAAAATGTATGCATTGAGCCACAACTTAGATATTGGATTTGAGCCTATTGTGGCATTTGGAAAGAATTCTGCACAACCTCATCATGTTTCATCAAACCAAATACTAATGAAACATAAGCCAATCCTCATTGATTTTGGGCTCAAAAAAGAAGGATTTTCGGGAGATATGACAAGGGTTATTTCCTTTGGGAATGTCGATCCAAGAGTTAGTGATATTTACAAAATTGTACTTGAATGCAATGAATTGTGTATCGAAAAAATCAGGCCTGATGTAGATTTTGGTGATATTCATCAATTTGCATTTAAATTTTTTAAAAAATTTAAATTGTCCGAAAAGTTTATTCATAGTATCGGGCACGGTATTGGTCTTGATATTCATGAAAATCCACTTGTCAGAAAGCAAAAAAGATCAATTTTGAAAGAAAATATGGTTTTGACAATCGAACCCGGACTCTATTTTGAAGAGGATTTTGGGATTAGGATAGAAGATGTTGTTTTGGTAACTAAAAATGGATCGAGAGTATTGTCAAAATCTTTCAAAAACGAAATTCAGGTAATGTGATATTAGTCATATATGATTACCTCCCCATCACGAAGTGTTCTATATGAAGCACCTATTTTTTTGAGATATTCAACTTCTTTTTCTATCATTTCTGATTCTGGGTGATCTGAGCGATAGTGTGGAATGAAATAATAAGGAAATATTCCAAGTCCCTCCCAGATTGGATTTTTTGAGTATGTTTTTTTGACATCCTCAACATTGTCTACAATCTCAAAACCCTTCAAAGATGGACCAAGTATACAACACCCAGCACTATATCCCCCATACACAAAATTTGGTTCATCCAATATATTTTTGAAAATATTATCAAACCCTGAATCAAAGAAAGCTCTACGAAGTACAAACACATTTCCACCTCTTACCCACAAAGCTTTTGTATCCGAAAAGACCTTTTTTAATTCGTTGGGTTTTTCAAAATAATTTCTTAAATCTATTTCAAAAGGATCAAGCCCAATATTTTTGAGAGCATCGGCTTCAAATAAGTATTTTTCATTTCTTTGATTAGAATCACCCAAGAAATCCATTGAGTTTGCGATCACCCCAATTTTTCTGTTTGGTCCCATTAGTTCAACAAGTGTTTGTGGATTATCTCCTAGTCGAAAAGAGGAGAGATACAATTTCATTTTTAAAACATCTTGAATTAAATTTTTGCGCCTCCCCATTCAACACTTACATATCCATCACGATTTTGACGTGGGATTTCTTGCTCAACAATTTCGAGATTACTCTCAATTGGTTTATAAAGCATGAAAATTCTCATCTCAGTATCGGGTTCTATTGAATAAATAATTCTTGCAATTTGATCGACCTCATTATTAAAGAGAAAACTGATAAAAAAATAATCGGTATTTTCTGTCAACATTTTTTCGATCCAATATTCTTCGAAATCAGCTATTTCCTTCTGATTTAGTCCGAACTGAGAAAGCTTGGTATCAAAAAAACTATTAAGTTCATTTTTATTTACAACAAAACCTTCCGTTGGAACATTAATATTGGAGTAGGTTTTCGATTCCCACCATAGATATTCATATTCATGACTATCAGATTTATTTAACAGTGATCCATTTGGATTGGCTATCACATTCCATCCATCTTCATACCTAGGTGCAGTAAATGTAAGTACTCCTGTTGGATCAACAGATAGAGTTATTTC
The DNA here is from genome assembly GCA_964431615.1 of uncultured Candidatus Saccharibacteria bacterium. Taxonomy (GTDB): domain Bacteria; phylum Patescibacteriota; class Dojkabacteria; order B142; family WJKM01; genus CAYSKC01. The sequence continues at coordinate 1,981 of CAYSKC010000082.1, read as the reverse complement.
AGTTTTCTCTTCTGGATAGAGATAGATTGCAGGTTTGGCACATCCCCCAGTAAATACAAAGTCTCTTGAAGCAAATTTGATAAAACGTCCAAACGGATCTTGATAATAAAAGACAGGATGGTAAGACAAATATGTTCTGTAATCAAAAGGATTTTCATCATCTTCTGTAATTGAATTGTATTTATATTGTTCAATAATATATTCTTCGTAAATTTTTGTTCTATATTCATCATTAGGGTCAGTTACTTCATATATGTCACTTCCATCAAAAGCCTTGCCAGTTATAGTCAACTTATCAATAGTCATATTTTCATCCACTTCAATAGCATTTCCAAAACAACCACCTATAGAAACATAATCATACTCACCTTTATTTTCTTTACCGTCCAACCATTTAACCTGTGGGATAGGTCCAAACAGGGATTCTGGGTTAATCGGATAATCAATAATTGACGGTATATAACTTACTGACAACAAAAACCCGTCAAATGTCTTGGTATATAAAGAATATTTTAACGAATTAAAATCATATTCAAAAAAATCATTTTTTATTTTTTCACTAAAGTCAGTATTTAGTTCATAAATTCCAAAAGTCGCAACCTCATCTACTTTTGTTGTATCCAATTCATCAAATACAATTGGGATCACCCTAGTATAGAATTTGTAATTATTCTTTCCACTTGCCTGATCACCAGAAATATTATTGTAGGGAAATTCATCATAAGTTTTGGTTATTGAAAGATCAAAAAAATACTGATGATCCATATATTCAGTTACAAACACTATTGTTGTTTCCTGATTTTTGGTAGACAAAAAGTGGATTTTTTCGAATCCTTCAATTCCACAATCCACAGAACAGTTATAAACAAATAGTGTGTAATAATCAAAATTTGATAGATCTGTCTGACTGTCATTGATATACATTGTTCCTTCCAATACTTTTCCAGCTTTAAATATCAAAGGATTTTCAAGATACTCGGGTTCTTCACCAACAACACCTGTTTTAAATTTCACTTTTGGATCAAAACTTGAATTTTTGGTTGGAGTAGTAAATGAAATTTTTAAATCTTCGATTTTTACTTTATCATTCTCTATCTCCTCAATTTTGGTTGTGGGTTGCTGGGTTATGGTGATTTCTGGTAGGGGTTGCGGATCTCTAACTTTGTTTCTGTCCCTATAAAGATTTGCAACAATGATGAAAATTAAACAAAAAAAGCTCAGCAACAATAAAAACAAAATAACTATTACAAATTTATATTTTTTGAAAAAGTCTTTCATAGTTGTTTATTTTTATGAATATATTAATTTAAAAACTAACTAAATTAATCTAAAAAAATTATCTTGAAAATATTATACTTTTTTTAGATTAGTTTTTTACGAAAAATTTGAGATTATGTTTGTGTATTGCTTTTTCGGGGATCTGCCTTCTCCCGTTCTACGGGATTCGTCAGATTCCGAATTCTAATTTCAAACTTCGTTTCACTCGTTTTCAATAATAATTCGGGGACAGGGATTCCCCTCGACTTTGCTCGGGGCAGGCTTCTCATCACATAGAAACTTATTGAAAGATTTGTACAGTACAAAGTTGGTTCGGGGACAGGGATTCGAACCCCGATTCGCGGTTCCAGAAACCGATGTCCTACCATTAGACGATCCCCGAATACTAATCAAAATAACTAAATATCAAAACATACAATAATTGAAAGTGAAAAAATTATTTCAACTTTATACTGACTTGTAATTCTATCATAAGGATTTGTTATTTCGAAGTAAGTTCTTGATAAATTTCTATATACTGTTTAAGCATTCTTGTGGTATTGAAATAACTCATTACCATTATCATTGTATTTTTCATCTTTTTGATCCAGTTTATTGGTAAGTTGGTTTCGTGAAACTCAGGGGAGATTTGATTTTCTAGTATTTCATATATTTCTTGATTTATTCTTTCTTCAGATATTTGAACTATTTCAGAAGCATGCTT
>CAYSKC010000081.1:0-4970 GCA_964431615.1 uncultured Candidatus Saccharibacteria bacterium | reverse complement strand
GCCTGCCATGCGACAGCGGGCAGGGAGTGACTTTGATTTTTTAAACAAGCTTATTAATCTCCTTTAGCAAACTAGTAAAGTCCCTCCCCTCAATCCCATGTCTCTCACACCCCTCCTGTAGTGTCTCAAACCCCGCCATCATACAGTTGAAGCAATAGAAATCATACTCATCTATCAAATAATCAGCGACAAGTGGATATTTTTCAATAATATCCGAGATTATCATTTCACCAGTTATTTTTTGTTTTTCTTTTTTTTCTTTCATCCTTAAGAATTATATAGCATCATTAAAAACTAAGCTTATTTGATTGTATATGTATAAACGGCTTGAGATAAATCCGGGTCCGGGTGGATTATGTCCGGTTGAAATCAAGATCACGCTTGTATACCGAAGGACATAATCCACCCTGCGACTTTTACAACACTTTTAGTCGTGCAAAAGGGTTTATATTTAATATTAAAGATTAATACTTGTTTTTTTCAAGATTTTGAGTTTGATGTACAATGTATTTGGAATATTTTACTGCCAAATATGCCTTCTCGAAAGAATATGTTTCAAAAAAGAAGAGGGAGGGGAATCCTCTGGATCGGAGGAAAACCCGACATACAGATATTGACAATTGTGCTAGGGCTGAGTGTCTTTGGATGGATTATGGTTTATAGTTCGAGTTTCATTGCAACCTCAAATCCTTTTTATTTTTTTGTACGCCAAGGAATCTATATACTTCTTGGTTTGATTGCTGGGTATATCGCTTATTCAGTCAACTACAAAGTATTTGCAAAATTGATAGTTCCGGGAATTATTGTTTCTATCATTTTGCTTTTGATTGTTTTGATACCAGGAATTGGGAAAGAAATAAATGGTGCAAGAAGATGGATAGATCTAGGTATAATCGATCTTCAACCATCTGAGCTAGTAAAAATTGTCTTCATTGTATACCTTGCAGCTTGGGCTTCGAAACAGAAAGCTAGGAAGGGAATTACAAAAGATGTGATCAACACACATATCAAAGAAGACTTGATACCATTTGTCAGTATTTTGGGAATAATTTGTGGACTTGTTTTGTTTGAACCAGACCTTGCAACAACTGGAATAATTGGAATTACTGCCATCTCTGTTTATTTCCTATCTGGGAGAGACTCTATACATACGTTGGGAACATTTGTGATTCTTGTAGTGATGCTTCTTTCGGGAGTTCTTGCTGGAGTACTTGCACCATACAGGTTCGAACGAGTGCAGACCTATATGGAATTTATCAAAACAGGAGAAGTTCAAGATCCATTGGGTTCAGGATATCAACTCCAAAACATTTTGATTGCTGTAGGAAGTGGTGGTATTACAGGAGTTGGATTTGGAGAATCGAAACAAAAATTTCATTACCTTGGACAAACAGCTTTCAGCGACAATATTTTTGCAGTAATTGCAGAAGAATTTGGACTTATTGGAAGTCTCATACTGACAATTTTATTTATGTATATACTGACAAGAGGACTCAAAATTGCCTCAAAAATACCAGATAGATTTGGGAAACTGCTTGCAAGCGGTATTATCATCTGGATAGTACTTCAAGCTTTTTTGCATATAGCAACAAATATTGGATTGATCCCGGTTACTGGTATACCAATGCCATTCATTAGTTACGGTGGAAGTTCGGTGCTTGTAACGATGATTGCTATTGCTATTTATCTCAATGTGAGTAGGGAAGCAAGATTGAACTAAATCAAAAATACACCGAAATTTATTTTATATCAACTCTTTTACAAACTCCATCATCTCGCTACTGGTCTCTGTATTTACAAGACCAGCAAACATCAAGGCTTTCATATAGTTTTTTGGGTCTCCCGTTGTAAACCATCTCCCTTGGTTTGGGACAACTTTAACTCGTTTTTCCTTTGCCATTGCTGTCAGTGCATCCACATTCCACAACTCATTGTCCTTTCCAAGTCGCTTATCATTCATATAATCAAAAATTTCAGCTTTATAGAGAAACCTTCCATAAGAAGCTAGAAACGAAGGAGCGTCTTCTTTATCTGGTTTTTCAATAATATAATCAAGTTCATTATTTGATCCTTCTTTGAATTTGATAGCACCATACAGATGAATTCGATCAGAAGATACTTCTTCTGCAGTCATATATGCAGAATAAGTATTATCTTTTTTGTATTCTTCTACTAGAATCTGACAATCTTTTTTCTCAGCAAAAACAATATCATCACCCTGAAGAACCAAAAAAGGCTCCCCTTGAGGAAGGAATGGTTTTGCAGAAAGAATAGGTGCAGCTGTCCCATATGGAAGTTCTGTATCTTGTGTAATCACTTTGATTTTTGGAAGTTTCAAGACTTGTTCTACTGCTTTATACCTTTCTGACTTATTCATTTTGTTCAAAAACTCTCTCAAATCCTCTCGAGGATTTTCAAAATAATCTTGAAAATACGGAAAAGTTTCTTTTCTTGCAACTACGATGATATTGTCTATTTTTGCCTCAAGCACTTCTTCAATCAATAATTGAATGATTGGCTTTCCACCTATGGGGAGAAATGATTTTGGAATAGTTTTTACTACAGGAAGGAACCTACTGGAAACTCCAGCATCAAGAATTACTGCATATTTAACGTCCATTTTTCTTATTTGAAAATATTAAATTGGAAATCTTGTGTTTATTTTGCGAATATATATACCAAATAATTGCAAAAAAGTCGAAACATTTTTCATATATGTGTCAAAGAAATCAATAATTTAGTTTGTTGCTTAAATTTTTCAATTTGTCAAAATGCACCACCGCCTCCTCCACCACCTCCTCCACCAGAAAATCCACCAGAAAATCCACCACCAGATGACCTAAAACCACCTCCAGAGAAACTCCGAACTGATCCACCAGAATAAGACGATGAAGACTGTGGGACTGACCGCATACTTGAGGCTGTTAGAGTATTCATTCGAGAAAGAGTGCTGACCATATTCATGGTCGAAAAAGCACTACTTCCTTCATACCAACTGGGAGAGCCTTCATAAATACTTTCAAAGTTTTTTGCCCACTGTTTCTCTACACCAAATACCATCGCATAACTCAAATATTTTTCAAATGTCTCTGGAGTTAAATTTTGGAGTTTAAATCTCTCAGCGTGATGTAAAAACATTTTAAACCCTTCAAATCTTCTATTGAGTTCACTTCCAAGCAGGGTTTTTGCTGGCATGAAAAAAGCTATCGGGACCATTAGTAACCCAAATAAAATTGCTGCAACTTGAAACACAAAAATTCCCCATGGTGTACCAGTTATCTCTATAAAGAAAGATGAAACAAACCCCAATCCACAAAAACTCGTTATACATATAATTATGCCATACCAAAGATAACTAGATCTGACATGGTCGGGTCTTTTATTGAAAAATTTTTTGTCTTTCATCTCTGAATAAATTTTTCCCTTGATTGTTGGAAGATACATGTAGAAATTATTTGCAAGATCCGAAGTAGTAACTTTATCCTTTGACTTAAAAATTTTTTCCATTATATATTTTTCACTATCTCCCAAATCGCCAAAATCCTTGAGTTTCTCAAACCTAAACACTCGTGATTTTTCCTCAACTATTTTTATATATCCTCGATATGCAGTGTCAACTATAACCGATGTTATATCTTTCAAATCAACTTTTTCATCTTTGAGAGAACCAACGAGATATGGTCCCAAGTTTTCTGGAGGTGAAAATTCTGGAACAATGGTTGTCTTGTCAGTTTTGTCCTTCCCTTTGAAGTACCATAGAAGATAAACAAGAAGGAATGATCCTGGAATACCCAAAAGCCCCAATAGACTCAAACCACAGCTCAAAACAAGCATGATTGTAGTCAAAATATTTGGTTTCAACTCAACCTCAACCTTTGTAGTTTGTCCTGATTCGATCAAAAGATTTTTAGAAAAACTATCGTATCCATCCCTTTTTGCCTCAAAAAAAACATTCCCAACCGGAACTTTTTCGATTTTGTTCAGATAAATGTTCTTCAATTCTCCATCTACATAGTATTGAGTGTCAACAAGCCAATTCATGAGTACTCCTTTTGGTATAATCTCAATACTACCTGGCTCAATCAACATTCCCTTTGGAATAGTGACCAAAGTTGTCATTTCTTCACCAATCGCAAAATTTTGGATAGTAATATTGATAGTTTTGTCGGAGTCCAGTAGTTTTTGATAATAATCTTGACCTCCAGAAGTTGTAATCACCTGAAAATTTTCTGTATTCAGTGCCGGGAGTGAATCTGGAAAGTGAATATTGATATTCGCATTTTCAATAATCGTATCTCTGTCTGGAAACAGGACATTCCAATAAAAAAGGTCATAGTTTTCAAAAAAACCAATTCCCCCAACTACTTCGTACTTGATTGAAAAATCAAATGTTTCATTTGCAAACTCTTTTCCATCTGGAGCAAACATCCAGACAACTTTCAGCCTATCTTCATAATAAGTTGTATTGTAATATTCTTCTGTCGTATACTCACCATAATCCAACAATTCTCCATTGTTATCTCTAACCTCCAAAAGATTCAGTGTATCAAATCCTCCACACTGAAGTGTGGGATCAACATCACAACTTGCATAATTATTTCTATCAATAAGTGAAATGTCACGAAACACCCCTCGATAAATTCCATCAAATCTATATGTAAATTTTTCTGTCACGATCATATTAGAATTTTCCAAAACCTCAATATCGATATCTGCGTTTTGATAAACGTACGAGCGAGCTGATGGATGAGAGACAAAAATAAAAAAAAGGAAAGTAAAAAGCATAATTTTGTATAAGTGCTTTAAACTTAAGTCTAGAATATATTTCATATATTTTTTGATTAATTAATGTGAATTACGAATTGAATAGAATTACATCTATTCTTGTATCTCGGTAATCTAATTTAAATAAAGCTTTTTTATATAAAGATCTTTTCTTTCGTTACTTTTTTACATTGCAAAAATAAGTA
>CAYSKC010000080.1:0-5016 GCA_964431615.1 uncultured Candidatus Saccharibacteria bacterium | reverse complement strand
TAAAAAACCTTTCCTTTAGTTCCTCAATCCATGCCTTCAATTCTGGCGATACAATTTCTCGTAGTACTTCAATTGGGTTTCGCGCAAAAAGCGAAGCCCATATATCAGTTGAATCATCATTTATCTCATGTATTTCAAAATGCAAATGACAACCTTGACTTTCAATTGGGTCATCTGTGTCTCCTCGTAAGTATCCGGTGTTTCCCGACAAACCAATAAGTTCACCCCTGCTAACTCTATCCCCAACACTTACAAATACTTCATTTAAATGATAATAGAAACTAATATAGCCATTGTCATGTTCTAAAACTACAAAACTAACGGGAGTTTCTGGAGTACTATTATTTCCCAAATTTTCACCATTATCTGACATATTAATAACAATACCCTCCTGCGTTGCATATAAGGGAGAATTACACTCCATCCCATAATCAGTTCCATAATGAAAACCTCCCTCCCTTGGACCAAATAACGATTCAAGGGGGGCTATCCCATCGTATGGAGCTACAAATCCAAGTAGTCCCCATGGTTCTGGTCCCTGTGTATATCCTTCACATACATATGCCTTGTGAACCCAACCAGTTCCAGTGATACGTCCAACAAGTATAACTTTTCTCCAGTCGCCATCAACCTCTATCACATTCATATTTGTGTGACGAGGTAGAAGTTTTAAAAGTCTTGAACCCCAATTTGGAAGCTCATACATACCAATTTCACTATCGTTACAGATTGTTGCGCTTTCAAACATATTGAAATTCTCATCGATAGGGTATTCATAGCCAACTGGAATAAACACATTATCACTTCTAGTCCATCCCTGAATCCCACTCGATCCCTTTACAAAAAGCCATATTTCTCCCGCAACTTCTCTTTGAAGTAGTATTTGAACCTGATCTGTATATGGAAGCTTACCAACAATATCGGACAATTCGCCTGGTTCTCTGTATAAATCTATTCCGTTTATATTTACTACTGTCCCAATACCATCTTTTGGAACAAACTGCCTTGCTAGATCAAGTACTTTTGTAGTTTGCCCCCTAGTTGCATTATTTGCTCCCCCAAAATAATCATAGTTCTCTCCACTCATAATTCTCTCTCCATTCACAACTGTATTTGTAATTATTGCTACAAATGGCTCATGTCCACTATTGTACATATCTTCGAATGGATGCCATAGTGAATAATCAAAAACCATCCCTTTTACTCCCATCGCTTTCACTGTCATTGTGGCCATCTCAGCCCTTGTAATAATATTTGAAGGCTTGTATGTTCCATCAGAAAATCCCATCGTTATTCCAAGATTTTTTATCGTTTGTATATAGTACAGATAAGGAGTTTCAGCTTCAGTATTTGAATCAGAGAACATTTTCCCTTCAGAATTTATCTCAAAGTCAAAAGCTATTACAAGCCACATAGCAAATTGACCTCTTTGCATACCGTATCCCGGACTAAATGTTTTTGGGTCTGTATCAATCTGATCTGTCCCATCAATTACATCATCATAGTAAAGATTTTTTATATATTTGAGAAAAGAATCTCCACATACATCTGTAAATATCTCACTGCAGGATAATTCTCCTATTCCATATTCACCTGAATATTCTCCAAGAACTTGGCCCGATTCCTCGCCTGTAAGTACTGGTAAATCAGGATTATCCAAAATTGTAAATTCAAATTCCGGCATGTCATTTGCAACTTCCGAAAACCATGTGACTCCTTCATGAACCATATCAATTTTCAAAACATATTCGCCTTCAATATATGGCATATGAACATTCATCATTGCATCATCTACAGAATTTCCATATGAGACATTCCCTTCAAGACTTGTTCTGTCTCCATTCCAAAGATATTGAACTTCAACACCATCTTCAATTCTGTACCAATGATAAGAAAGATTAACCGGATCTGAGAAATCATTGTTATGCCAAGTTTCAGAACCATTATTTAGCAAATCCAAACTTAATTTTTGATCTGAACCAGCAAGAAGTTCAATTGGTCTTTCTATTTCCTCACTATTTTCACCCAAAAACTTTATATCCGAATATTCAACCCAATATCTTGGTGAATATACAATTTCATCATATCCGTAGGCAGCAGAAGCATTTGGCATATCAAATCTGACATTCACACGTTTCAGCCCAAATTCTTCACCGAGTGTAAAATCAAGTGTGATAGGTCCCGAATAAGCATGTTTATTTTCAATTGTCCTTCCTAGTGCATCATCCCAAAGATAATAATTTTCCACCTGAGTTCTATTTTGATATCCCTCATTTGCTTCAACATATACTTTGACTTCCCTGCTGTTTGTAAATATATCTCCGTTATTTATCAAAATTTTTCCATCTATTGCAGATGAACCAGATTCCTCATTATCAGCTTTTTCACTTCCGGTTAAACTTTTATCCTCCAGATCTTCACAATAAGTCTCCGTTTCATTGTCAAAATTATCACGAATTTTTATACAAAAGTTTGTAATCTTTTCATTTGGATCTGATTTATAAGCATAAATTTCTTTATAAGTTCTGATTCCCCATTCTTCCCAATCCGTCCATTCACCTGAATTTACAAAAATTGAATAATCTTTTATACCAATACCGTTTGTATTATCACTATTTTTGTCATCTGCATATACTTTCACTCTTTGATAATTTGGATAGGAAGTATAGTCAATGCCTTGAATGTTTGGTGCATCATTATCAAAAATTATATTGTCATAAACCTCAAGAGATGTTAGACCCATACTATTCGAAGCCTGCGCATATACCGTTTTTCGTCCAGATACTGTCGAGTCTTTGAAAATATCAATATAAAATTCACTGAAATTTTTCCAGTTTGACCATTCATCATCCTCAGTACAAGTCTTATTGCAATATTTAAATCTAATTTTTTCAAGAGGATATGGAGAATAAGTAAATGCTGGGACAACTTTTAGTGCATAAATCGGGATATTGGTATATTCATCATCATTATTAATTTGGATTGAAATATTGGTCCTTATACTTGTTTGATATAGAATTGAATCCGAATAAGTGTATGTTCCGATATTTCCCGCATTATCTTTTACTTCCATGTACGCAAAATAGGGTTGCCCAAATATTGTATATGGTGTCCATTTTGTCTCATATGAATCAAGGCCTTCCCCACTATATTCAATCCAGTTTGTTTGATACCCAGATAGATTACTAAATCTCACATATCCAATACCCGATACATCATCTTGTCCCAGAAGTATTTCTGGATCAAGAATTGAAGTGGTCGAATCATATACTTCGTATACAAAGTAGTTTGTCCTACTGTCGGTAACATCTGGATTTGACCAATCATAAGGTTCCCTACCTATCCAAAAACTACCATTTTGTTCTGGAGAAGTAACATCATATACAAAACTCGTATCAATAATGATCACATTCCCCTCGTGATCGCTTATTTCTGCAAATATTCTAATTCTCCCTTCATAAATTGAATCTACAACCTCAAACAAAGGTATATAAAGAGTCGATCCATCCCATTCATTACAAGTTTCTTGTAAAGTATTTTTATTATTTTGTGGACACGAAATAGTATTCAATGAATCAATTATTTTCCAGTTATAGCCATCTGTAGAAAATCTTATTGTCGCGATACCGCTTCCTTCATTTAAGGTGTTGTTCATATCTTCTGCCGACACTTTTATTTGTAAGTTATTTGTATTATTTGTTGTTTTCAAAATATTACCTTCATTATTTATAATCAGTATTTCCCCTTGAGGAGCTGTTGTGTCAGGTTTTTCAAAAAATATGCTGTCATAAAAAGAATTTGAGACATTTCCTGCTCTATCTTTTACTTGCATATAGATTTCAAATTTCCCAAAATGATTTTGGAAGGTTTTACTGAGTGAATACATAGCATCTTCATTCAAATCTTCCCATTCAGTCCAGTTCTGATTATCTTCAGAAAATCTAATACCATTCAATCCAGAATTTTCTATACCATTTTCTTCAAAATCCTTTGCAGAATATGAATAGTAATTTACAAAACTATTTGTATTTTCAGGATTCGAAACGTCATTTTCAAAATTTCCAATTATAAGATTTGCTTCCTTCGTAATTTTTGAATCAAAAACAAAACTTACCGAACTGTAAGTTTTATTCCCATTTCCGTCATATACTTCTATATATATATTATTTCTTCCTTCATGAATATTTGATGAGATGTTTGATAATTCAACCGATATCTCCTCACCATCCCATGCATTACATTCAAAAGATGATTCAGGGCAATTCATCCTCTCCATATTTGTGAGAGTTATCCAATCCACCTCATTTAGACTAAACCTTATACCTTTGACTTCACTAGCATCAATATTATTTTCACTACGATCAAGTGCAGAAACCATAAGAAATTTTTGGTCCAAACTATTTACATATTCGTTTTCTAGTCTAAGATTTATTTCTGGAGGTATGCTTTCACTGTCATAGAATTGGATTTGAGTGCTGAAAATATCAGACATGTTTTTTGCCCTATCTATTCCTTGCATATAAACAATTAGTGTCCCAATAATCTTCCCTGGAGAATGAATGAGAAAATTTTCATCCCAATTCCAACTTTTTGTTTTTTCTTCTCCAGTATAATTTTCCCACTCAGTCCAATTGATTCCATCGTTACTAAACCTGATTTTTTCTATACCAGAAATTTCCGATTCGAGCAATTTAAGACTTGAATTGTCCGTTGGAACGAGTGTATCTTCAATCGAATACCTGATTGTATTGCTCAAACTTTTTGTTGGAGAGGCCTCTAGAAATTCCAAGAGTACATTCTTATTTGGTTTTGTTTTGTCATATATAAAATTGCTACTTACCATATTTGAATTTCCTGCACTATCGACCAAAACCATATATCTTTCTACAAGTCCTTCCTTCATCAATTCAATATCAAAATAAGGATTGATGTCTTCATCATCTGTATAATTTTTAAACAAAGGAAGTCTTATTTCATTTCCATCCCAAAAGTTACAAGGACTATTTTGACCAATAC
>CAYSKC010000079.1:0-5114 GCA_964431615.1 uncultured Candidatus Saccharibacteria bacterium | reverse complement strand
TCTGAGAAATATTCGGCATTCCCTCCAAAATTAATTGTATAGTCTTTGATAGTATCTTCGGTTATTTCGTCATTTTCTGCATTGTTTGTAGAGTTATTTCCAATAAGAAAGAGAACAATACAACACGTAAAGCACAAAAGCAATGCACCAAAAATCATTGCCAACACTATGATAATTTTGTTTGAATTGTGATTTGTTTCCTCCACAAAGAAATAATAACATGGTAAATACGACAAGTCGACAAATACAAAAAAAATTAAATACTTCGTCACAAAGGGCAGGGTTTTCGCTATCTTGAAATAAAAAAAATGAAAACGTATGGTTAAACCCATTATTTATTGAATTCCATCCATTGCTTAATCAAATTAAATTATCCAGAGTCCCAGAAATTTTTCCCCTCCGACACTAGCCCCAGGTTAGGTGACAAGCAAGAATGAATAATTGCTAAAGGCTTAAAGCAAGACACGGTATTTTTTCTTAAAATCGGAGTATTTTATTTTTTATTTCAAGAATATTTTCGATACCAATCTTTTCAATAAAATCAATGTCATGAGATATGATAACCAAGGCTCCCTCAAAGAGTTTTAATGCATATGATATGGTATCTACTGTTTCAATATCAAGGTTGTTGGTGGGTTCATCCAAAACAAGTAAGTCAATACTCGAATTGGTCGCGATTGCAAAAGCCAGCCTTGCAGTTTCTCCACCGCTCAAATCTTTGGCTTTTTTGTTTATATCGAAATCATCAGAAAAATTCATGTTTCCCAAAATCTTCCTAATATTTTCATAGCTAATTGATAAATTGGCAGATTTTATATTTTCAACAACACTCTGTTCGGGTTTTATTAAGTCATATTTCTGGTCTACATAAAGTGTTTTGTATTCAAAACCTTCTTTGATATCTCCACTAAGTAATGGATGGTTTTTGTATATCAACTGTTTAACAAAAGTGGTTTTTCCAGAACCATTATCTCCAAATATCGCGAACCTATCTTTGTGGTATAGACCAAAATCCAACTGATCTATCAATACTGTGTTGTCTGGTAATGTTATTTTTCCATTTGAAATACTAATAATCAATCCACTTTTCATCGAGGTCTGTAAATCAAGATGTATATTTTTTCTTTGAATACTCTTCAATTTTTTTAGTTTTTCTTCAAGCTCATTCTTTTTGTCATCAAACATAACTTTTCTTTTGGCCCCACTTTTCTCAGAAGAGTTTTTAAAAAAGCCAGTTGCAAATCTATCCGTACTTCTGTCATGTTTTCGCCCAATTTCTTTCCCAACTTTTTGAGATCTCTGTGCTCTTTTTCTCTCTTGGATTTCACTTCTTTTCAATTTTTTCAACTCTTTTCTTTTTTCTTCATACAGTCTTGATTTTGCCTCCCAATTGATTTTTTTTTGTTCGGAATAGAAGTCATAGTTTCCTCCATACACAGTAATTTTCTGGTTATCAATTTCCCAAATTGTTTTGACAACTTTGTTCAAAAAGTTGACATTATGACTTACGAGAACAAATGGAATACTTATATTATTGAGTAAATTTTCCAGTTCTTTTAACGACCCAAGATCAAGATGGTTCGTTGGTTCATCAAGTAGTAAGATATCGGGCTTTTTCATCAAAGCAATTGAGATATTCAACTTGACCAGCTCTCCACCACTCAAAGTATTGATTATCCGATTCTCCTCTAAAGATTTATTGAATAATTTTTTATATTCAGACAAAGCAAACCACCACTCATCAATAGTTTCTTCAACGTATTGATACAATGGTATTTTTCTTCTGTATAACTCTAAATCCAGTTGAGCAACATACTCAACTGTGCCCGCTTTAACTAAAAAACCTTTCTTGGATTCATTAATCCCTGCTAGTATTTTGAGAAGTGAACTTTTTCCGCTTCCATTTATACCTATAAGACCGATTTTGTCTTTCTCCAAAATCGAACCAGAAATTGAATCAAACAGTATCTTGTCACCATAGGCAAGTGACAAATTACTAAATTGTAATTTTGTTTTATTCAACACATTCACAGTATCTATTTAATACAATACTTAATTATTTCACAGGTTTATCAAAATCTCATTGATTTATATGAGATATTTATATAAGCAATAATTCAGTTTATACTAAAAAAATGAAAAGATTCAAAACAATAACAACTATCTTTTTCTTCGTTTTATTTGTGATACCCTCATTTTCAGAGGCCTCAATTGAAGTCAAAAATTCGTATTCTGAGAAAAATTCTGATTATACAGTCGAAACACAAACCGTTAGGTTCTATGCACAAGCAGTAAACAAGTCCCCTGATGATGTCTACGGCTTTGTACAGTTTTTGAGCAACGATCAGCCTATCGAAGATCCACAACCCGTTTCAATTCTAAAAGGAGAGACAGATAGTGTTTTTATTGATGTTCTTCTTGCACCAGGCGAACACAAAATTAGTGCTGGGGTCTTTGATATAAATACAAAACAAATTGTAGGTACTCCAGAGCTGATTGCAACTATCCAAGTTGATAGAGATTTTGATGGAGACAAGATTGGAAATCTTCGGGACCCAGATGATGACAATGATGGACTAACTGATGCCGAAGAAACGACCTATGGAACCAGCCAATTTTCTAAGGACACTGATGGAGATAAAATTTTGGATCCAGATGAGATTATAAATGGCCTGAACCCAAACGATCCACTTGATGCAAATGACGATCCCGATGGAGATGGAATATCAAATATCGAAGAGCTGAAACAGGGGACAGATCCATTCAGAAATGATAGTGATCAGGATGGAATAGATGACAAAGCCGAAAGTGAACAAGGCACAAATCCTCAATTACCAGATACCGATGGAGATGGACTAAATGATAGCGAAGATGTTTTCCCCCTCGATAAAAACGAAACAAAAGATAGTGATAATGATGGAATTGGAAATACAACCGATACGGATGATGATAATGATACTCTACTTGATGAATATGAAATATCCATAGAAACCGATCCAGAAAAATATGATACGGATGAGGATGGAATATCAGATAAAGATGAGATAGAACAAGGAACAGATCCATTAAATAAAAAACCTGAAATCCTGAAAGTCGAAAGGCAAAAGGAAGATGAAATTCATATTGATAACCATTTTGTCACTATCTGGCCGTTTCTTATAATTTTTTTGCTAATAGTAATTACAATTCTCATAAAAAAAATTTCAAAGAAAGAAGAAATACAAAAACCCAAGAGCAATTTGAAAATGAAAATTGAGAAAAATAAACCAAGATGATTCTATTTTTGTTTTACCAATAAATTTGCTGTTTTGGCTTTGATATCCGCTTTTTAAAACAAAATTTAATTTTAAAAAAGTTACATTGGGCTTATACAAATTTCAGGGTTCTCTAAATAAATCATAAATCTTCTCTTCCTCCACTGGATTTTTTGCATAATTGTACTGACCATTGGAAGCTTTGTGACGAGCTTCAAACTTTTGAATACTAGCTTCGGCAAGGGTATTTAAATTAAATCCCAAATTTCTTGAGATACTCGCAAGTATAAAAAGGATATCCATCATCTCTCCAGCTACTTCACCTTTATCAAGAGGTTTACCTCTATAGATATGTTTGTTTAACTGATCTGTCATTTCACCCACCTCAACCAACATATCAGATGCGTAGCGAGCAAGAGTAACTGATTCTGGTTTATAATCAAAGTTCCAATCTCCTTTTTCAAATTTACTAACAGAGTTTTTGTATGTTTCTAGATCCATGCTTTTTGTTTTGAAAAATACTTCGGCAGTTATTTATTCTTGCTCATTTCCAGTTTGAAGACTGCAGTTCTCGCTATCTTGAAAAACCCCCTTTTGCGGGATTGAAACTAATAATAATTCTTTTGTAACCACTCATTCAAAAATTTTAGGTAAAAATTACAAAAAAAAAGACCTCTTCTTTTTTTTATATTTCTGTTTTTCAATATTATTCTTTCAAAAAAATTTGTTTGCAGATTATAAATTCAGTGAGTTGTGCTTTCAAGCCCAGTCAATACGAATAAGAGCCGATAAATATCATCAGAAACAAGTTCAAAAAATTACTGAAATATAGGTAGGAGTATCAACATTCTAAATAGCTCAACAAGATTTCTACTATACTTTTTATATTTCTGGGTTCATTTCTCTCCCCTCTTTTCCCTTCAGGTGATAGAAACGGTCCATCGGTTTCAAATACAAATCCAGAAGCATAAATGTCACTCAATTCAAAATTATTCTTTTTGATAGTATTTTCTCGGATAATTTTTAGTACTGTGTTTCGAATAATGTGAGCATTTTTGAATGTAACTATTCCGTTTAGACCAACAATAAATCCTGCTTCATGAATCTCTTTCACTTTGTGATAAAAGCTAGATTCATCATCTCCTGTCTCTGGAGTCAATGAGTGGAATATTCCATAAATTCTCTTATGAGTGATAGCAATTTTTTCATTTAAAATTTTTAGACATTCTGCTATTGCTTCACGTGAATGAATCGTAAGCGGAAGTTGATATTTGTTTGCAATGTCAATATGAATTTGAAATAGCCATTTTTGCTTCTCTAAACTATCTAGAATTTGTTTTGGATCTAGATGCACTTTGTTCATCCAGTACAAATCTATACCAGTTTCCCCAACCATCTGGATAAATTTTTTGTTGTTTTCAAAATCCAATTCTAACAATTGATTTACTTCTCTTTGAACTTTTTCAAAATCATTTTCAAAAAGATCGCTTCCTGGTACACATGTTTCCATATCAATTCCAATAGATGCAAAAATATGACTGTTCTTTTTTGCATATTCTATTACATTGTATACAGAATTTAGTCTTGCTGGAATATCGAAAATATATTCAACACCATTTTTTATAGATCTTGCAACAACTTGGTCTCGATCATTATCATAAACCTCTTCGTTGAGGTGACAATGTGAATCAAACAATACTTTCTTTTCCATTAATTCGTCAAATTTATTCATGATGTTCCATATCTGGATCAATAAGTTGCTTTTTTGCACCTCCAATCACTATTTCAATAAATATAGAAACTACGATTACAAATAACACAACCAAGATATCAAAAAATCCATATATTTTTAGATAAATG
>CAYSKC010000078.1:269-5126 GCA_964431615.1 uncultured Candidatus Saccharibacteria bacterium | reverse complement strand
CTTTCAAAGGTGGGAAGAGATTTCTGGGGGGATTGGGCAAATTTTATCCCATATCTGGTCATGGCTTTGCTTTTGGGTATTACTCAGTTTGGAACAAGTGCAATACAGATGGGTTTACAAAAAAAGAATAATAAGGAAAAAAATGACATAAAGAAAAAAAAGAATAAAAAACCTGACGAAATGGATATGTCTGAAGCCATGCAACAATCAAGTCAGCAGATGGTCTATATGATGCCGATTATGACGGTTTTGATATCGCTTGGTTATCTAGGTGGATCAAATATTTTTCCATCAGCAGTGAGCTTATTTTGGACTGCTCAGAATGGTTTTGTTATAATTCAGCTTGCAATAACAAAAAGAGATGAAATAATTGCCTGGGTACGGAAACGATTACCTGTTGGAAAGAACGATGAAGAAGAAGCACCTACTCAAAGAAGCGATGACAAAGACAAAAAGAGCGAGGAGTGAGTGGGGGAGTAGCAATTTTTTTTCTCACGACTCATGTCTTGCGAGTGTGTGTAATTAATAGTTAATAAACAATTAAAGTCATGGATCAAAATGAATTAACAGTAATTGAAAATTTAGTTGGTGATTTTCTAGAAATTCTTGGTTTTAAATCAAGTATTGATAGTCAGAGTATGGTAGAGGATGAGAAAAACATAGTAAAAGTCCATATTCAAGGTGAGGATATAAACGAGCTAATTGGTTATCACGGCAAAAACCTAGAATCATTACAGCGTTTGATCAATATGGCATACAACAAAGAAAAAGAAGAATTCGTTAGCATTCATCTGGATGTAAATGAATACAGACAAAAACGAGAAGGTTACCTCAAATCATTAGCTGAACGAGCTCTTATTCAAGTTAAAGAAAGTAATCAAGCTATTACGCTTCCTGCTATGGGAGCTTCGGATAGAAGAATTGTACACATGATTCTTCAAGATGAAAGTGGAGTAGAAACAGAAAGTGAAGGCGAAGAGCCAAATAGATCAGTAGTTATAAAGCCGATATAAACGGATAAATTTCTAGTTATTAATTTGTTTTGATGAAAATTGTTCTAAAAAAACGAGATCTCACTGGAAAAAAAGTGAAACAGATGAGAGAAAGTGGAGTAGTTCCAGCAACTATTTATGGTCCTCATAGACAATCAATGAATCTTTCGGTTGACCCAAAAGAATTCCACGAAGCATTCAAGAAATCTGGTTACAATAACTTGGTTGATGTGCAGATAGAAGGGGAAAGTGACTCAACGAAAGCCCTGATCAAAGAGGTTCAAATACACCCAATTCGTGAAGATCTGATACATGTAAGTTTTTATGAGGTTGATATGAAAAAGGTAATTACTGCAAATATTCCAGTTCTGATTACTGGTGTTTCTCCTGCAGTCAAGACAAATATTGGATTTTTGGTTGCTCCTATCGATAATCTCTCAGTGAGGTGTCTTCCAAAAGATCTTCCACAAAACATTACTATTTCTATCGACAATTTGACAAAAATTGGTGATTCAATTTCAGTTGTGGATATCAAACTTCCGGAAAATGTCGAATTTTCGGCTGATGTATTGGAAAGTACAAAGTTGGCCATGATAGTTCCTCCTCAAAAACAAATAATACAAGAGGAAGTTGTCAAACCTGAAGAGGGAGTTGAGGAAGGTGCAGAAGCCACAAAAGAAGGAGCAGAAGGAGAGACATCACAAGAAGAAACAAAAGAATAATCAAAAGGATGACAAGGATTCTATAATGATATATCCTGATTTGAGGATCTTTAGTTTCGTGTATTGAATAATGCAAAATCAACAAATGCCTGAAATCAATAGACTTCAGCAAAAAATCAATTCTTGTCAATTACCACTGTCTTTGGTGGAAAAAGTAAAAATTCTTCTCGAAAGGGTCCCGAGACTTATAGAAGGAGGGAATTATTCAGAGTATGAGTCTATAGAAAATTTTATTAACTGGATAACAAGGATCCCCTTTGGAGTTTTCACAAAAGATAATCTTGATCTCGACAATGCCTCAAAAATTCTTGATAAACACCACTATGGGCTTGATAGCGTCAAAAACAAAATCCTCGAATATCTCGCAGTTTTGAAATTAAATACAAAAAAAGAGTCAGAAGAAACAGCAAATGTTTTATCAGAAATGGAAAAAATGAAGACACTGACTGGTAGTTCTGCGAATGCTCCAGTATTATTTTTTATTGGTATTCAGGGTATAGGAAAAACCTCGATGGGAAAGTCGATTGCAAATGCATTGGGTAGAAAATTTGTACGTATTGCACTTGGTGGTATGGCTTCAATCCATGAACTTCGTGGTATTGCTAGAGGAAATAATGATGCGGGTCCTGGAAGAGTCGTCAAGGCATTAGTTGATACTGGATCAATGAATCCACTTATTTTGTTTGACGAGCTTGACAAAGTAAGTGACGCGGGAGGAGTGAGAACCGATATTATGGCTGCTCTTCTTGAAATATTCGATCCAGAGCAAAACTCCTCTTTTGTTGATAGATATATAGATCACCCTATTGATATTTCAAAATGTCTTTTTATTGCAACTGCAAACAACACTGGTGGTGTATCATCAGCACTTCTTGATCGAATGGAAATCGTTCGTTTCACAAGTTATTCGGACGATGACAAAGAACAGATTGCTAGAAGATATTTGCTTCCCAAAGTTCGAAATGCCACAGGTATCATCGAAACCCAGTTATCGTTTAGGGAGGATGTCTGGCCTCTTATTATTCGCCCTCTTGGATTTGATGCAGGAATTAGAGAACTAGAGCGTACTCTAACAAACCTCGCTCGAAAAGTTGCAAAACAGATCGTAGATGGTCAAGTTCAATCTGTAGAGATTACTCCCGAGAACTTCAGAGAGTATATACCGGAGGATTTTGGAGTTTATACTTGAAACTTGGGGAGCGGGGAACTGGGAACGTTGTACTACCTTGGACTTTATATAGAAATTCGTATTTGAATACAATGATATTTCTAGGCATTCCTGATATAAAGCAGTATGATTCCTGTATCATACAATGTCTTATCAAACAGAATTAGAAAACTTAACAAAAGAATATAGTTATTCCGTATACAAACTCACAAGAAAATTTCCTAAATCAGAGATATTTGGAGTAACATCACAACTTCAAAGATCAGCTTTATCTGTTGCTCTTAACGTGGTTGAAGGATATGCAAGGCTTTCAAAAAAAGAATATCGAAGATTCCTCACCATCTCCTATGGTTCTCTCAAGGAATCATTATTTCTAATTGATTTTGCATTTAATGAAGGTTATATTGAAGATACTGCAATTTTCGATCTGATTAAGAAGAAGGGAGATGAAATTGGTAAGAAAATCTGGGGAGTACTTAAAAAAGACTCTACGTAGGACAACGTTCCCAGTTCCACGTTCCACATTATGTGTTCCGTGCCGACAACCACTCGGCATCCTCGCTCATCATTTTCTCAACTGCATCTCGAACGATTTGTGCTTTGTGCATACGCTTATTTTGTGAAGCCCATTCAAGGTATCGGTCAATTTCTGGAGAAATTATAAGAATAAATTTTGTATCGAGATAATTTTTAATTTCTTTCATGAAAGAAGAAAGATTCTCGTCTAATTTTGACTCTGAATATTCACGATAGTGTAACATTTTGTTTTTTTGTGCAGTACCTTTCAAGGTAGTGGATACTTTCATTGGTGAGTCTACATGGTAAAGAGCAAGGACAGGTTTTTTCTGATTTAGTGCAGTCGCAATTAAAAATCCTATACTTGCAATTTGGAGTGATGTTTCTGCAATTATTACTTCGCAATTTTTGATAGATTGCATATTCTTTTTATATGTTGCTTCAAAGTCATTGACATCTTCTTCACGAGTAGATTCCATCCATTTATCATCCACACTATGTCCCTGCTCTTTAAGAACAGAAATAATTTTCTTGTACGTAGGAAACATCGAAGGGGTATTTGAGCCCACAAAAAATATTTTCATCTCATTTTTGATAATATATTAGTATTCATTATATATCATCGATTGAAGTAAATCAATATTCTTTATTTACGCTGAATTTTGCTCAAATAGACCTGATAAGACAGAGAGATTTTTAATTTTCGAGAAGCCAGTTTATCACCATTTCAAAACAATAATACTTTCCTCTATTGAAATCGTTATATAGATTTTTCAAATATGGTCTGTAATAATAGGTGTTTTTTAATTTAATATTGATATCCTCTTTATTCATAAAATAAAAAGCAGCGTTTAGTTTGATGTTCGTTGAAGCAAGTGCTCTATAATATCCTTCAAACTCCATATCAAAAGCATCAATAAGGTTTCTATTCTTATGATATTTTTCTGAGGTAGATAACACCCCTAGATCTGGTACAACAGTTTTAATATTTCCTCTTATTCTTTCTTTATGTGTGAAAATAGTGTTTTCTCTATCCAATAATTGATTATTTATCTCCAATATCTCAACACCACTAACATCATCACCCAATACTATATTGCTTGGGATAAATATATCATCTACCTGTCCGTAATTTAATCCTACTGATCCTGCGCCGGAAATGATTCCAACATCTTCTAATTTTGAATTTGCAATGATGGTTTTAAGTACATTGTAGGGTAGATCTATTCCCCAATGGAGTTCTATTGCGGTAATGGGGATTCCTTTGTAAATGATAGATACACTAATTAAATATTTTGAGTCTGTATTATAGAATTTCAGATTAAAAATTTTATTAAAATCATACTTCTTTCCACCAATTACTTCATTATGATTAGTCTTAACTTCGTAATGATAATTTCTATGAAGTTTGGCTAGTTCCTTTTTTCTAAAATGCTCACTTATTACTTTTTCTGAAATT
>CAYSKC010000078.1:0-259 GCA_964431615.1 uncultured Candidatus Saccharibacteria bacterium | reverse complement strand
ATGTTCAAATAAATATTGTATTTTCAAAAAATCTATAAGACTAGCAGTTCTGCAAATTATTAATTTTGAGGTGTCAGCTTTTATTGAGTTAGTAATTGTTGTTTGTGGATCGCTACTAATTTCCACGACAACATCATTTAAAGATAAGTATGAATATGTAATTGCAAAAGCTCTTAGAGTATGGGCGCATACTTGCTTATTTGGTACAAATATATTTATTGTGTTTGTTTTCTCGTTTAGATAAAAGGTAGGTTTGTAT
>CAYSKC010000077.1:637-5219 GCA_964431615.1 uncultured Candidatus Saccharibacteria bacterium | reverse complement strand
TTTTTTATTCTTCAAGTACCCACTCCTCAAAAGTTATTTTAATGGGACAGCAGTGCCTAATGCATACTAAATAAAAGACTTTATGTATTATCAGAATATGCCTTTTTGCAAAAAGTTGCATAAGAAAAGCAATAGATGAATTCAAAATGATCTATTATAAAGATTATGGCAGTTTGCTAGATGATAAAGATGCAGAGGAAAAAGCTCGTGCAACTTTAGAATTATTGCATCTAGTTTTTGTTGCATCAAAAAAGAAATAGTAATCGGCTCGAACAGTTAAAAGCCACTATCGAGGGATATTTTAGAGAAAATATGTCGTTACTAGGTTCAGGAATCGAACTGGCAAAGCGTTGGAATACGGCTATTATTAAGGACTTTCAGGGGTTTGTTTGGTTTGGGAAAAAATGGAGCAACCTACTGTCCGTAACTCGAACTGGCTTTTCTACCCTTACATCGGTCGAAACTTTAGTATTTACAGTATAAGTTGCAATTTTAAGACTGAAAATTATATCATCTTTTCAACAAAAAACAGGGTGGATTTTGGAAATTTCTGATATCTTTGTAACTATTTAGATTAATACCTTTTGTCCTAAAAGGAAGCTTAGAGTCACTAAACAAGTATATATGCTAGTCCCAACTCAAATGGATTGTGTTGACCAGTTTTCTTCCCCAAGAATTAAGCACTGCAAGTAAATCATTTGCAATACGGACGCGCTTTTTGGGCATACACTGTGAATTAGTTGGAGACAGGACATGACCGTTTCCCAAATGTCTGGCAATTGCATTAGCAGTTCTATTTAGTAGAGGATTATCAAAGGGAAGTCGAGATTCAAACAAGCCTAGTGTACTTAAAAAGTTAACATTAGACGAGTTTTTGTGTAAAAAAATGAAATAGTAATCTTCGATAGAATTTGGAAAGAGAAATTTACCGCTGGAACAATTTACGACCTTTTAATGCAAAATGGGTATGTTGTCTTTTCTTCAAACTTAGTTTTTTATTTGGGGTTCATAAATGACTGCATTTTTATCTGTCAAATATGCCTGAGCTATTCCCGCGCATTGATTCCCTAATAATGGGCAATTTTGACATAGTCCATCACGATGAACTTTTAATGCCCCGACTAGAAACTGTTCATCCCTACTCGTTGGTTTTTCGGAGACTAATGGTTCCCAGGTGACAACCATGTGGTGGGCATTTGGAGGGTAATTAACAGCATGTGTGAGACGTTTATATCTATTATTATTAGTTATTAAATCACCCATATCATAGGTTCTAGGAAATGGGTAAGATAAGTCAGGCCCTATTTGTGCTTTTACGCAGGTTTCTGGAATTATTTCGAGTAAAGTTCCTTCTTTTGCCATTATAAAAAACGTAATTAGAATAATAGTATTATACTATAAGCGATGTAAATTATCCAGTCACTACCCCCTACATTCTCTCCTCACTACCCCAAAATAAGCAAGTGTAAATATAAAGTTCACCTTCATGTATTTCTGGTTTTTGAGTAGACTCAAAAACCTCTTGAACTTTATACACATACTCTATGCCTTCCTACCAAACTAAAACCATCTCTCCTGGTTTTAGTTTGTACACATGAGAATGTGTTTTCTTTACTTTGTTTGCGGTGATAGGTTATTTACTCCAAATCTATGAACTGCAATTAAACTGGGCTTACCATCAACACCTAAATCATGCACCCACCCACCTCCATCAAGACTCGAGTAATCAGTATCAATTTCAGAGTTAAATCCAATTGACAGAATAATCAAACGGTTACCTTCAAACTTTCTCTCTTTCTGAAATTCTACGTTTACTACACTTGATTTCACCTCAATTTGATAGACATTTTCGGAGAGAGATATTTTAAAATTTGGCTCGAACCATTGAAAGCCCAAATTAAGTTATTATTTTAAGAAAATAAGTCGTTACTAGGTTTGGGAATCGAACTAGTAAAGAGTCGAAATGACTCTAGTATCAAGGATTTTTAGGGAATTGTTGACTTTGGAGATAAGAGGAGCGGATGACGGGAATCGAACCCGTTTCTTCAGTTTGGAAAACTGACATAATAACCGTTATACTACATCCGCAAAAATGCTCAAATATTATACTGTCAAAGTAAATTTTAGGCAAAATTTATCTAATACTTCTCAACTGTGCAAATACCTGATTTAGTCTTTCTATGATGTGAATTATTACAAATACAGAAAACACAACTGATCCTTCTACGTGCCACCAAAGTATATCAAACCCTATATTTCGAAGTATGGGAAATGAATATTGAAAAATCATAAAAAGTCCAAATAAAGCAGTCGGTATCAAGCTTACTACCATTAGACTATTTAGTAGTAGTTTGTATCCAGTGGGTTTCAAGAACTTCATGGATTTTGAGAGTTTGGATCTGAAAAGGAGTTTGAGAGCAATCCACAATGAGATTGTTATCAATACAGGAATAATTATATTGTATGGGTTTTTTGCCGTCATTGTTTCATTCTTTGTGTTTGTTTCAACACTCCCGCTCTTGTTATTTTCTGCAATAGTTTTGATTTCTGTTGGTGAAAAGGGTATTTCTGCCCTCATTTCTTCAATAGTTGAATTGATTGAATAGTCATTATGCAAACCAAAGTTACTTAGTATCTGTTGAAGTAGAATATCTGGATCAATTTCCCACAGAGTTGCAACTTCTTTGATTGTCATTGTTTTTAATTCTTGTCCTGATATTTCAACAGAGTAATCATGTGATTCATCAGTAGCCAAAATATCTGTGGTGCTTGAATTGTTTGATGAAGTTGGTGAAGAAGAAAGGTCTCCAATATATAAATCATCAAGCATTTGATATGAACTTGGTTTGTGATCTCTTCCCATACCTGCCTTTGATGCAAAATCCTCAGTCATGTCTTTCCCACACCAGCTTCTAATATCCATATACTTATCATGTTTTGAAACCTCTGAAGTAATGTCATATACCTTATTTTCAAAAATCATCCAACAATCATCAGGTGAATTATGAAGAATTACTTGATCCATTGTTATGTCTGAAGCAAAGACAGTAAATGGAAGAAAAAACAAAGATAGTACAATAAAAACAATTTTTTTCATCGTTAAATTTATAAATTTAATTGTAAATTATACTTGAAAAATTAATTCGATAATCAAAATCATCTATAATAAAATTATGAAAGATCAAAATCAGTCAAAAAATCTGGAGGATGTTCTTATTTCAAGAATAGTTAAAGTTGGAAATATGCAAAATTTATCGCAAGAAAAGAAGGAAGTATCTAGAAAAAAAAGTTTAGAAAGTGTACAAATTATTCCAAATATACAAAATGATAATAAACAGAATAAACCCCAGACAGAAAATCAATTTGGTGAATTGCCTTCATTGACAGAAGTTATGAATGAGCTGAACAAAGAAAAAAATAAAGAGAAAAACAAGAGTAAAAGCATTGTAGATTTTTTAATTGCATTGATTATTTTGGTTCTTCTTTCTTATACTGGCTTTCAAATTTTTCAAATATTTCAGAATGCTGAAGGTAGATCCCTCGGAGAGATAATATTCCCTTCAAAAGAAAATGCTCTTAATCAAAACACTACAATTGAACAGAAAAAGGATAATTACACAAATCCACAAATACAGTCTTTTTTGAAGCAAATGAAAGAAAATGATTATGAGGTAGTGCAAAAAGGTGGCTTTAGTTATCCAAATATTGAAAAATCAGATAATTTGGTCAATATTGGATATGAAATATCACTCAATCCTGACAGAGTATATCTTGAAAAAGGAGAAGTTTATTCTTTGATCTATGCACAAAACCAGTTAAATTACCTATCTCCAGATAGTATTGTTTTGATTGATAATGAAGATAAAAGCTATATTGAAATTTTGAGGAATAGTGAAGAATATGAAAATCTGAATTCGGGAGTAGATTCAATATCGGGTGGTTTTGATTCACTCAAAAACGAAATTCCGCTTTCGTACCTAATCAATGGTTTAAATAGTCATGCAATGTCAATTGAATCTGTCGATGGAAAAAATTGGAATACAAGTTATAAAGTCAATAAAGGTGATGGAGAAATTTATGAAACATCGATGATATTTGAGTTGACAGATGAGGGATTACTTCAATCGATAAGAATATATTCAGACGAATTTGATGAGGATGAGAAAATAATTTATGAATTTTATAAGATTGAGGGAATAGATTTGATTCATGAAATATCTCCAAATTATGAAAAAATTGAGCTATAACAAAATGGGAGATTCTTCGTATTATTTGCAATGATGCTCTCAAAGCTTTTTTCAAAAACTAACTTTCGGAAATTGATTTCGTTTAGAAATTTAAAAATTGTTATATTCACAATATTTATTGGTGCGGTTTCTATATTTGTTTTGAATATCCATATAGTAAATTCTACAAAAACAAAAGTATATTCGGACATAAATGATATCCCAAAAAAACAAACAGGTTTGTTGCTTGGTGCATATGTTTATGAGGATGGTACGCTAAGCCCAATGCTTCAGGATAGGGCTGATACAGCAATAGGATTATATGAGAAGGAAAAAATTACGAAAATTTTGGTAAG
>CAYSKC010000077.1:0-627 GCA_964431615.1 uncultured Candidatus Saccharibacteria bacterium | reverse complement strand
TGATGAAGTGAATTCGATCAAAAACTATTTGCTTGAAGCAGGTATCCCAGCAGAAGATATATTTTTAGATCATGCAGGTTTTGATACTTACGATAGCATAGTAAGATCAGAAGCAATATTTGAAGTTGATTCTGTGATTATTATTACTCAGGACTTCCATCTTCCACGAGCTTTGTTTATTGCGAATATAAAGGATATGGATGTTGTAGGAATGAATGCAAGTAGAAGGAATTATGTGGGAGAAGACTACCAGAATATGCGCGAATTTTTCGCGAGAATCAAAGCTTTTGTAAATGTAATATTTAACTCAGATCCAAAATTTTATGGAGAAACCATCCCAATCGAAGGGGATAGTAGTTTGAGTTGGGATTGATCTAGTCTGGGATCGTAATATTAGGCGAAAAATTCGCTCTTCTTGCTTTATTTTCTCTAATTCTGATGCTATCGGGATATCTTTTGATAATTTCCAAACACATATAAGCATCTGATAATGCTCTGTGTGACTGAAATTCAAGTCCAAGATATGATTTGATGTTTGTCAGTTTGTGACTCATAAGTTCTGGAATTCCTCTTCTTGCTGTCTCTAGTGTGCAGACAGTAGTATTTGAAATGATAGGAAGCCCATAT
>CAYSKC010000076.1:359-5244 GCA_964431615.1 uncultured Candidatus Saccharibacteria bacterium | reverse complement strand
GGCAAGCAGTTGGGATTTTGGTAAATGCACACATGCTGAGATAGCTCAGTTGGTAGAGCACTCCCATGGTAAGGGAGAGGTCACGGGTTCGAGCCCCGTTCTCAGCTCCATCTTAATTACTCCATTAATAACTAATTTTCCGGTTCAGGAGGAGGCGAGAAGCCTGTGCTGAGCTAGTCGAAGCAAGCCCCGTTCTCAGCTTCTTAATGAACGCAGAGAATTTAGAAGCTGATATCTGCCTCTGGCATGGTTCTCAGCTTATGCAGTAGTTTTCAAACGAAGTGAGAAATTACTACTGCATAATCCCGTAATCCTGAGCTCATCGAAGGATGTACGGAATCATTAACAGTCTTTCAACAAAAACAAAAAATCTCCCCTCATTCTCCAAGTATAAATAACCTATCAAAATTGTGTTTCTCAAATTCATTCCAATATTTTTCTTCGTATGGGTACAAATCAACTCCCCAGTATCCTCCATTTCTTTCTTCCATTAGAGCAAGTTCTTCTGGAGTTTTTTCAATTGTAAAATCTCTCCATGCTAAATCGTGAGTTAGTTGTTCTGTGGTTACTATGTCATCATACGGATTAATGTAATTTTCTAGGATTTCATAGGAAAATGTGTTTGAGCTATATACTTCATCCTTATAAACATCAACAATCTCATCATAATTAAATTCTTTTGCATGGGATAGGATATGGCTGGATAATTGTTCAAATCGGTTACTTTTTTCTTTGAAATGTTTGCCAAAGGAGTCTCCCAAAAGTCCCAAGACAAATTTTGCTATTTCACACATTTCGACCAATATCTTGTATTCTTGGTTGCTGAAGACGATTTGTTTTTGCATGATAATTTAGTGAAAAGTATGGGTGATTATAGCTGAAAAAGACATACTTGCTAGTAATTTCGAATGTGAATATAATCAGGCATACTTCTTACACGCAAAAACTATGTCCGACTCCATCTGGGCAAATTTCACCAATCAGTATTCACTTTCAAAGACTTTGCGCTTTGAATTAAGGCCAATTGGGAACACTGGGAAAATGTTAGAGGATGCTAATGTTTTTGAAAAAGACAGGCTGATTCAACAGAAATATCTTAAGACTAAACCATACTTAGACAGATTACACAGAGAATTTATCAAAGAAGCCCTAAGTAATGCTGCACTGGAAGGGATAGATGATTTTCAAGAGTCCTTAAAAGAAATGAAAGCTGATATTCGAAATATAGAGAAAAAAAAGGCTTATCAAAAACGAGTCGAGATGCTTAGAAACCAAATTTTAGTATTCTTTAATTCTCACGCAAAAAAATGGGTGCTCGAAAAATTTAACAATATTGGTCTTAAGAATGCGGGTATAGAGTTTCTGTTCGAAGAGAATGTGTTTCAGTTACTGAATGAGTTGTATGGTTCTGAATTAGAAACCAAGATAATAGAGGAAACAACTGGAAAAGAAATATCCATATTTGATAGTTGGAAAGGATTTACTGGATACTTTATAAAATTCTTTGAAACTAGAAAAAATTTTTATAAGATTGATGGTACTTCTACAGCAATTGCGACACGTATTGTGGACCAAAATTTAAAGCGTTTTTGTGACAATCTAGAGATATATGAAACAGCAAAAACGATAATAGATTTTTCTGAGGTTGAAAAGGTGTTCGGCGTGCATATGGCAGAAGTGTTCAACATTAATAACTACAACAATTGTTTATTGCAAGAAGGAATTGACTTATATAACACTATACTTGGTGGAAAAACGCTGAAAGATGGAGAGAAATTGAAAGGGTTAAATGAACTTATAAATCAGTATAAACAAAACACGGGCGAAAAAATTCAATATTTTAAATCGTTAGATAAGCAGATATTAAGTAAAAAAGAAAAATTTATTGAAGAGTTAGAGAATGACAATGAATTCTATGAGCTACTCAAGAACTTTTATTATCTTTCAGGTGTAAAAGTTCAAACCTTAAAAAAATTGATTGAGAACTTTGTGCATCACAACAGGGCATATGATTTAACTAGTGTTTATATTACAAAAGAGGCCTTGAATACCATTGTTCGTAAATGGACATCTGAGACAGAAATATTTGAGAGGTGGATATACGAGAGTATGAAGGCAAATAAAGTGGCTGAAGCTAAATACGAGAAAAACGATAACTCGTATAAATTTCCTAAGTTTGTGAGTTTGTTATATATACAGAAGGCACTAGAAACAGGAAAATTTTCCGGTAATTTCTGGAAAGATAGATATTACGAAATAGATGGTTTTATGGAAAAAACACAATGGGAACAATTTTTAGATATATTACTATTTGAATTTAATTCGTTATTTGAAAGAAGAACTTTCTGTCAAGACGGAAAAGAAAAAGTTGTTGGATACAACATATTTAGGACCAATCTTGCAACAATTATCGAAGGTGAAAAATTATCGTTGAATAAAGACGCGAAGGTAAAAATCAAAGATTATGCAGATGCAGTTCTAAATATATATCAGATAGGGAAATATTTTGCATTGGAAGAAAAGCGAAAGTGGGTAGATGAGTATGAGACTGGTGATTTCTATGAAAATCCTGAGTTTGGGTATAAATTATTCTATGCTGATGCATATGAAGATATTATAAAGTCATACAATACTATTCGGAATTATCTAACAAAAAAGCCTTGGGAGGCTGAAAAAAAGTGGAAGCTTAATTTTGAAAATCCAACTCTTGCTAATGGTTGGGATAAAAATAAAGAGCCTGATAATTATGCCGTAATTTTAAGGAAAGAGGGAAGATATTATCTTGGACTTATGAATAAAGGCTTTAACAAAATATTTAATGACGAAAACAAAAGTGAGTTAAAAAGTGAAACAGGTGATAATCATTACGAAAAAATGGTTTATAAATTTTTTCCAGATCCAGCCAAAATGCTTCCAAAAGTTTGTTTATCCAAGAAAGGGTTCGAAACATTTTCCCCCTCTGATGAAATTCAGAAAATATATAACAATGCTGAATTTAAAAAAGGTAACACCTTTTCTGTGTTAAGTATGCAGAAATTGATTGATTACTATAAAAATTGTCTTCAAAAATATGAAGGATGGCTTGGATATGAGTTTAAACATTTGAAGAGAACCGAGGAATATAAAGAGAATGTTGGGGAATTTTATAAAAATATTTCAGAAGATGGTTACAAAATAACATTTCAAAAAATTTCTGCAGATTATATCGAGGGAAAAAACAAAAATGGAGAATTATATCTTTTTGAGATTCACAATAAAGATTGGAATTTAGATAAGGCTCAGAATGGAAAATCTAAAGTTTCACATAAGAACCTTCACACCCTGTATTTTGAATCTTTATTTTCCGATGAAAATATCGCAAATAATTTCCCAATGAAACTCAATGGTCAGGCTGAAATCTTTTACCGACCAAAAACTTCAAAGGAAAGTTTAGGATTTAAAAAAGATAAGTTGGGAAAGGATGTGATTGATCACAAAAGATACAATGAGGACAAGATATTCTTTCATTTGCCCATGACAGTCAATAGAACGAAAGGCGACACATTCAAATTCAACATGGAAATTAATAATTTTCTTGCCAATAATCCTGATGTTAATATTATTGGAGTTGATAGAGGTGAAAAACATTTGACATATTATTCTGTTATTTCACAGGAGGGTGAAATTCTAGATTGTGGTACCTTAAATACGATAAACGGAGTTGATTATGGAGAGAAATTAACGGTTCGTGCAGAAGAGAGAGAACAAGCTCGTAAAGATTGGCAAGATGTGCAAGCAATTAAGGATTTGAAAAAAGGATATATTTCTCAGGTGGTAAGAAAACTTGCAGATTTGGCAATTGAGTACAATGCGATTATTGTCTTTGAAGATTTAAATATGCGATTTAAACAGATTCGAGGTGGAATTGAGAAATCAGTTTATCAGCAACTCGAAAAGGCACTCATCGAAAAACTGAACTTCCTAGTAAATAAGGGTGAGGTGGATTCAACAAGAGCGGGACATCTACTGAAAGCATATCAACTTACAGCACCATTTGAGACATTTAAAGATATGGGAAAGCAAACAGGAATAATCTTTTATACCCAAGCCTCATATACTTCTAAGATCGATCCAATCAGCGGATGGAGACCTCATTTGTATCTAAAATATAGTAGTGCAGATAAAGCTAAGGCAGATATCTTGAAGTTTACGGAAATAAAATTTAATTCTGACAGGTTCGAGTTTACTTATGACATCAAGAACTTTCAGAATTTGAAAGAATTTCCCAAGAATACAATATGGACCATATGTTCTTGTGTTGAAAGGTACAGATGGGATAGAACCTTAAATCAAAACAAGGGTGGTTATGTTCATTATCAAAATTTGACTGAATCAATAGGGGAGCTTTTTACAAAGTATGGTATAGACTTTAGAAATGGGGATATCCTCGGAGAGATTAATAGGCTTGAATCTAAAGGCAACGAAGGTTTTTATAAAAGTTTTATCTTCTTTTTTAACTTGATTTGTCAAATTCGAAATACAAATGAACAAGCTAAGGATGTTAATAAACAAGACTTCGTTTTCTCTCCAGTTGTACCTTTCTTTGATAGTCGAGAGGCAGATAAGTTTGGAACTAGTTTACCGAAAAATGGGGATGATAATGGTGCATATAATATTGCAAGAAAAGGGTTGGTTATTTTGAATAAAATAAATGAATTTGCGAACAAGAATGGGAATTGCGAAAAATTGAAATGGGGGGATTTATATATTTCTCATACTGATTGGGATAATTTTGCAATGAAAAATTAACACTTTATGCAACTCGATCTTAACCCAGAGTTTCAAAAAGCATTTGAGATAGCTGAAATGTCAAATAAGAACTTATTTTTGACTGGAAAAGCTGGGA
>CAYSKC010000076.1:0-349 GCA_964431615.1 uncultured Candidatus Saccharibacteria bacterium | reverse complement strand
TTTTAGCTCCTACTGGTGTGTCTGCTCTTAACGTAAACGGGGAGACAATACATTCTTTCTTCAGATTACAACCTCATGTGACAGAAAAAGAAGTAATATCTAAATCAAAACGAGTAAAGAAGGGAAGCATTTATGCAAATATAGACACTATTGTCATAGATGAAATATCTATGGTGAGGGCAGATCTTTTGGATTATATTGATTTGTTTCTTCGGATTGCACTAGAAAGTTCAAAACCATTTGGTGGAATCCAAATGATTTTTATTGGCGATTTGTACCAATTGCCCCCGGTTGTGAACGGTGAAGAGAAGGAATATTTTGCAAATGTTTATAAAAGCCCTTATTTCTT
>CAYSKC010000075.1:0-5324 GCA_964431615.1 uncultured Candidatus Saccharibacteria bacterium | reverse complement strand
TTTTTTATTCTTCAAGTACCCACTCCTCAAAAGTTATTTTAATGGGACAGCAGTGGGGATTATTCCACAAAAAGATAAAAAAAATCAATAAACCCACAATTTTGTATAGCTATACATTGTAGAGTTATTTAGTTAAAGCTAATATCTCTCATCATGTGGGAGAAAATTGGAGAATTATTTTCTGAAGATACAAAATAACTGTTTACTATTTTGTTATTATTGGAAGATAAACAAAATTAGGAATTTTTCTAACCCAATTTGGATTATCAAATAATGATGTATATAAGTACTCGTTTAATTCTTGTACACTTTCATCACTGCTGATATTCATATGATCTATAAGTAAATTTATCAATCTTTCATATGAACTATTCCCATATTCTGAGTTGGTTCCATCCAAATCGAGAGCCTCATTAAGCATTTCTGTGAGTTTATATAATGACACATTATTCCAAAATCCAGGGAATAGATCATTCAAGCCGTCTGCAAAGTCTCTTGTATAGTCTGAAGGGATAAATCCGTTAGTATAAATGCCAAAAAAAGGAAGATCATCTTGGGCACTTACTAATTCTGCGTGATATTCAGATAGAGCGTTGGAAATTTGATCATTGTCAGAGTCAAAAACACCAGTTCCCATTGCAATTACTGAATCCTGTGGGTGTTCCGAACAGTATAAATCAATAAAACGAGTATTATCAATATCAATATCAAAATCGATACTCTGAAACAAATCGTTCTCAGTATCAAAGTATATCACAGAAAAATTGCGTATTACCTCATCTTGTCCAAGTGCATGTGTTAGTTCATGTCTTATGGTTATTGCATTGTCAAAAAGACTGAGTTGTGGATCTTTGGAATAATCATAATCATTATATTTAGCCATATTTATATGAATTTCATCATCTGTTGCTCCTTGAAGTCCTTGTACATATCCAAGAGTTCTATAACTTTCATTCAATGGTTCATAATACAAAAGAAAATCAACTGGATTATCTTTTCCAAATTGTTCAAAATTCTCGGGGAAGGGTAAACTATCATTGTATGAACTATTGCAGGCATCGGCAAATCTAATAATTTCACTTTTTGAAACGGTCAGATATGAGTAATTTGGATCAATCAATAAGTTTCCCCAAGGGACATTTTCTGCAAAATAACTCTCTCCATTATCATCAAGTCCGTTATTATTTTCATCTATGAAATTGTTGTTTCCATCGTCAAGAGAAACGAGATTAATGATTTCCATAAATCTTTCCTTTAGTGAATATACCGGAATTATTTCACAAAAAGATAAAAAAAATCAATAAACCCACAATTTTGTATAGCAATACATTGTAGAGTTATTTAGTTAAAGCTAATATCTCTCATCATGTGGGAGAAAATTCTTGGGTTTCTTTTTCCAAAACAATGTATCTCTTGTGGCAAATATGGAGTTTATCTTTGTGATTATTGCAGAGATTTATGTATAACTTTTCAGAAAGAAAAGGTCTGTCATGTATGCAAAAACAAGATAATAGAAGGATACATTCACAATTCTTGCAAAGAACTCACCTACCTTGATTCTGTACAAACCTGTGTCTTATATTCAGAACTAGTTCGAAAGATTTTGGAAGAAATCAAATATAAGTATTATCACGAATACGTGGAGGTGGTTGTTGATCTGATGATGCAAGTAATTGATATTGAAAATTATAGAAATTCAATATTTATCCCCGTTCCTCTCTCAAAATTCAAACTCAAAAAAAGGGGTTTTAACCAAGCCCAATTAATTGCAAAGAAAATTGCTATGAAATTAAAAGAATTGGGTATAGATATCCAGGTAGTAGAAGTGCTTGAACGATCCAAAAACACCAAAACACAGGTTGGAATGACAAGAGAAGAAAGACTCGAAAATTTGAAGGATGTGTTCAAACTTAATTCCAAATTTCAAACACTCAAATCCCAAAAAGGTGAGAGGCAAAATATTGAGTCTAGAAAATTGATTTTGATAGATGATGTGATGACAACGGGAACGACACTTGAAGAATGTGCAAAAGTATTGAAAAAAGGAGGAATAAAAGAAGTCAAAGCTCTTGTTTTTGCACGGGGATAAATATTATTTTGTAGATTCCATATCGGCTCATTTAATTCATATAAACCACTTCAACCATTATCCCCATCTTCTTATATACGAATAAATATTTTGTGTGTAACAGATGATATATAAACACGTCATACAATTAGTTAATATTTTAATTTTCATTAATGGAAAAAATTAAGAAGGAGGAAAGAATACTCTATGTGATTGCATCTGCAGTGGTTATTGTATTATCTATTGTCTTTGCAATCCCAGTTTCAGCCAGAACAAGAGGAACAAGTCTTATAGATGCCAAGATAAGTAGCCCAATCAGTAACCCAATCAGTAACCCAATATGTAAACCATGCCCAAGAGGTCAGTTATGTCCAGATATTTGTATCCCAATATCGGGTGCGGCTATAAAATAATTATTCTTGAAAAAATTGAGATTAAGCTTCGGATTCCGAAGCTTTTTTTAAATAATTTATGAATTCACCCCTTTTCAAACAAAGACAGAAAGGATTTGCAGATGATGGGATGTTTCGTTCGTGCCACATCATGATATCTACACTATTTTAATTTTTGATTGATAGAAAATGACATTCTCAATATTTTCTTTTGATGCTTATTTCGACAATTTTGGAAACTGTATTTATGATACAGTCAAAGGGTTATTATTCAACAGATCCTCTTGGTGGAATCTTGCTAACAATTATAGTTGGGCAGAATATCTGAAAATGTAAAGAAAATTGCTTCTATATATGGATGATTCTTAGAAGAGGGATTTTGATTCACAATCAGGAGATCCATTGTCCGAATAAATACCAAAGCAGATATTTCTACACCATGGTTGTATATCATTATAATCTTGTGTGACACCACACAAATAAGATTTTTCTATTCCCAAGCATTTTGTCCAACAACCTCCATCAACATCTTCGTATTCAACGTATGTATGAACCAATGTTTTTGCAAATAAAAACAAGAGAACAGCTAATCCAATAGTGATCGATATTATCACTACAAAAATCTTTTTTGAATTGTTATTTTTCATTTTTAGTACGAAAGAGTTTATGGTTCAAAGATACCATAATTAAGGGTAACATACAAAATTATTTTATATTTGGAAGCTTTCTCTATTCGTAAGCTCAATTTTGATTTCAGCAATCATCTGTTCATAACTGTATTGAGGAAAAGCAAACTTATTTTGGTATTCTAGATTGATTTTTGGATTGTCAGGAAATGACCTATTCGACTTGTCCTCTTCAACCTCAATTCCAAAATTCTTTAGCAAATCCTTGGCAATTTTAAATCTTGTAGATTCTCCAGTGACAAGTGGATAAATAAGTTCATTCCATATATTTTTTTGAATACAGGCATCAATTATTTCTGAAATCTGGCGTATATACGTTGATTGGAATTTCCAAAGACTTTCGTATTTGACTGGAATTTTTTCATCAATATTTTTGAGAAGTCTATTGAAAGTTCTGTCGTTCATTGAATTTGGACTCATACCCAGAATTAGTGAAGGACGAAGGATCAGATAATGATCTTTCATTTGTTTTACAAGTTCTTCAGAATTTCTTTTGAGTTTTCCATAATAATCAGTTGCCTCGACTGCTGTGATTGAGGAGATAAAAATAAATTTTGAATTGGTTTGATTTGAAGCATTTACTATAAATTCAGTTGAAGTTTCATTGAGTAGTTTGGCTTTCTCTTTGTTTTCTTCGCACCACTTTGAATTCGGGTTATTTGCTACATGAATAATGATATCTGGTTTTATTTCAAAAATGACTTTTTCAACTGATTTTTTGTTAGTTATGTCGAGGAAGATAAATTTTTTAGACAACTTATTTGAATTGTATGTCCCGATAATCTCGTATTTTTTGCTCAGATCAAAAAAGAGCCTTGCTCCGAGGTAACTACTGGCACCTATGATCAGAATTTTCACGATGTTACAAATAAAGAATTATTTTACTTCATCAGTTTGGTTGTAATGTCATCAATATTGCTTGCTGTTAAAAAAACATCTAAATTTTGATCAAAAGGTTTTATATCCGAATCAGTCCTCATTGGGATCTGTTCAAACTCACTTTCTTCATTTGAAGAAAATTGTTGTCCAAATCGCCAAATTGTTCCTCTTGAAGCTTCGTCATAAATACCGTCTCCATCTGTGTCTGTGATCACTCCTCTGGCAATATGTTTAAAAGAGGGAATGAGAAAATCGATATCAATATAAGAGATTGAATCATAAATACCATCAGAACCTAGGTCCTCAAAACGGATGTATTCCTCATTGATATGATTCTCATCAAGTGTGAAATATTTGGTGATCTCATCAGATTTTCCATCTTGATTGAAGTCTCTAAGAATCCACATATGATCTGAAGTATAGTTTTTTATCACTATAGTGTCACCAAAAGGATTCCCAGAAATGCTTTGATAATTATCTTCTAATTCTATTGTATATCCTGAGCGGGAATCTCCAGCAGGAAAGTGTTCAATAACCGTTCTGTCCGCAAGGAGTCCAATATTTGCATAATTCAGAGTATCCAGATCCAAATCATAGGTATCAGAAAACGATTCAAGTAAGTTCTCAGTCATCTGTGTTGCAGATATGGCTTCTTGCATAGTATTAGCTTGAAAAATAATTATGAATTATATGTTTATTGTCAACTTCAGGCAAAGAAAAACTATTTGAAATTTGATAGAAGTTTTGTGATATCAAATTTCTCACACTCATCTACGATACTAGTATTTGTATCTTTTCTGTTTTCAACCCTTCTCAAATACTCTGGTGAAGGATTGCGATACAATACACCTGTTGCTATTTTTTCAAAGTTATCTCCTACTTCTTGTGCATTCTCAATATTTTTTGGATCATAATCCACTACTTCCTCTACATCATATACTCTTTGTTGGTACCATTCATGGGGAGTTGCTTTATTATATGTTGGGCAATCTTGCAGTATTTCTACAAACTTAAAACCTTTCACCTTCAAAGCTTCAGAAAAAATTTTGGTCATTTGTTTGATATCACCCGAAAAGGAACGAGCTACAAAATTTGGTTTGAGTGGCAGAATAAATGATATTGGATTCAACACGTCTTCTACAACCCCATCTGGTGCGGAATTCATTGATACATTTTTTGGTGTTGTGGAAGATGCTTGTCCGGTTGTTAAACCATAGTTTTGGTTATTGTGCAAGATAAACAAAAAATTGTAATTTGAGCGAATTGTATGAATCAAATGATTAATCCCTTCACTAAGAG
>CAYSKC010000074.1:0-5392 GCA_964431615.1 uncultured Candidatus Saccharibacteria bacterium | reverse complement strand
CAAAAAACTTCTGACATATCACAATATACCGACTCCTAACTGGGATTATGCCTTTGAAATTGATGATGGAATAGATGATGAGTTGGAATACCCACTTATTGTCAAACCCGCAAACGGGGATAACTCAAGGGGAGTAACCAATGATTCAGTTGTCACAAACAAACAGGAATTAAAAAAACAAATCGAAAAAGTAATAAACGTTTATAAAAGTCCAGCCCTAGTAGAGGAATACATTGAAGGAGATGAATACAGTGCAGTTATCCTTGGAAATACCGATGATGACCTTCGAATCTTGCCACTTTCAAGAACCGTTTATGATAAGCTTCCCAAAAATATTTGGCATATCCTTACTTATGATGCAAAGTGGCACAACAAGAATAGTAGTTACAAAAATATTATTGTTCAAAACCCTCCCAAGATGATGAGTAAGAAACTTGAAAAACTAATATCCGAAATAGCTTTGGATACGTATTCAATAATTCGATGTAAAGACTATGGACAAGTGGAAATTAAAGTAGATAAAAATGAAAACCCTTACGTTTTGGAATTGAACACAAATCCGGTATTGGGTAAAAATACAATTATGGGGAAATCAGCAAAAACAACTAAGATTAATTATTTAGATTTGATAGAAGAAATATTTCTGGCCACAATAAATCGTTATAAACACTAATGATGGTTGAAAAAATCGCTATTTTCCCTCGAGACAGGGATTCATTTATGACTCAAAACTTCCCTCCTGGGATTGTTCCAGTATATCTAGTGATAAAAGGCTCAACAGAAGACGAATGGACCAAAAAATTTCTCGATGATACGCAGGTTTTGAAATTTAATTTAAATACCAACTCTTATGTTACCAACCTGTCATTAATTGATATTTTGAATAAATCAGATATTGCCGAAATTTTGAAAAGAGAAAATATTCATAATGTGTATATTGACATTGCCACTGAAGCAATCGAGGCATGGGGTTTAGAACACAATATCAATTTTATTGTTACCCCCTACAAATTTAGAAAAGTATATGAAAATAAAATATATTTTGATGAATTACTAGAAAAGAATAAAATTCCAAAGCCAGCAAGCAAGATTGTGGAATTTAGGAAAGAGGAAATAGAAATGCCATTTGAAGGAAAATTTGTACTTCAAAAAGCAGTATCCAGTGGTGGCGAAGGAACTTATTTTATCGATAATACAAGTGAAATAAATAATCTAATTGATAAAGGAGAGCTGGTTGAAAATGAAAAGTATCTTGTTAGAAAATTTATTGAGGGCACAACATATGGAATTACGGTCTTTGTCTCTCCCGGAACCATTACAATATCTTCCATTCGTCTCCAGTGTTTTGATAAAGATGTATACCCAAACAAAAACATTTTTGTTGGTTTGCAATGGATACCTGCAGATTCACTATCACAAAAACTCAAAAATAATATCAACGAAGTATTTTCAGATCTGGGCAAAACTTTATATGAAGAAAATTTCTACGGCTTTGCAAATTTTGATTTTCAAGTTGATAAAAATGACAATGTGTACCTCATCGAATGCAATGCAAGATTCTCTGCTGCATCGGTTCACTATCTCAAATTTTTGGAACTAATGGGAAATGTTGATGTCTCAAATTTATTTCTAGAAAACTTGATCCATAAAAATCAGCATACAAAAAATTATGACGTACATGAATTCCCCAACTCCAATTTTTCAGGATCATTACTAAAGATAAATATTTACCCAGACATTGATGATAAAACAATAGAAATAACAAAGGATTGCGATATAGGAGTTTATAGTAATACTAATAATGAATTTATCTTTGTTGATTCTGACATTCGAAATATTGCTTTAGAAGATAGACAGTTTATATTTTCTACGGATGCAAAAATAGGTGAGAAATACGAAAAATTTAGTGAAATTTACCGTGTATTTTCGAATTATCCATTATTTGATTTTTATGGAAATATAAATTTAGAAGGACAAAAAATAAAAAATTATTTCAAATTGTAATGATTAAAGATATTAGCCAGCAGATTGATAAAAAAAAATTCTGGGAATTTATCGGAAAAAAAACAGATGTCCAAAAAGGTGATTTAAAATCGGTTGTAAGAAAAATTCTGAATGATCGAAATGTACTATTAAATACAATAAATAAATATGACACCCCATTTTTTCTTCTTGACCAACAAGAACTATCAAAAAGTATAGATGAATTTAGAAGTGCTTTCTACAAATATATCCCCAGCTCAGAAATATTCTATGCTATGAAATCAAATGATTGTGAATATGTAATTAAGGAAGTTGTAAAACAGGGTCTTGGTGTAGATGTATCAGGAGAAAGGGAATTAAAAATTGCATTACAAATGGGTGCAAAAAATATTGTTTTCTCAGGACCTGGAAAAACTGATAAAGAACTTGAAATTGCTTTAGAAAATAGTGATAAGCTTATACTTCATATTGACAGTTTTAGTGAATTAAGAAGATTGGGTGAACTATCCGATCGAAAAAAACAAAAAGTACGTTGTGGTATTAGAGTTTTTACAAAATTTCATGGGAAATGGACCAAGTTTGGAATATCAATTGATAGGATTGGTGAGTTTTGGAAAGAGGCAGAAAAATATAAATTTATTGACCTCCAGGGTATTCAATGTCACATTAGTTGGAATACGTCTGCAAAACCTTATGAAAATATAATAAAGGAAATATTTAATTCAATAAAAATAGATAACGTTGAGAATAAAATTAAATTTATTGATCTGGGAGGAGGTTTTTACCCTGATAGTCTTGAAGGATATTTCCCATGGGCAACACCTCAAGGTAAGATAATCTCAACTTACAAATATGCAATAGGAAGTGAAACTAATTTTGCCGATAAATATTATATTGAAAAATCAATTACTATTGAAAAATTTGCACAAGGTATCAAAGATTCTCTCTCAAAACATATCAATCCAAAGCTAGAAAATGTAAAAATTTTGTTTGAACCTGGTCGCATAATAAGTACAAAATCCATGCATATTGTATTCAAAATAATAGACATCAAGAAAAACTTTGCTATTGCAGATGCTGGCACCAATATGACTGGATGGGAAAAAAAGTTAAATACATATTATCCACTAATCAATCTAACTAACCCATCAGATCAAGAAATCCCATATCAAATTTTTGGTTCACTCTGTACACCAGATGATATATGGGGATATTATTTTTATGGATCCAAAATTGAGGAAGGAGACATTATATTGGCACCGTACAGAGGTGCCTATACGTATTCATTTAGACAAGAATTTATCAAAGGAATTCCAGAAGTATTTGTAATGGAATAATTTGTTTGACAACAATATCACTTACCATTCTTAGTTACAAGTCATCACTATCACTAATCACAAATTCAAAACTTTCTTTTACAATAAAATTGCTGGTATCTTTCTAAACTTCTATCAATCATTTATTTCCCTTTTTGTTACTCATCAATTTGATTCATGTCTATCTGTTATCAGTATTTGTATAAAATGTTATTCAGAGTGTATTCATTTCGATTTTGTATGATGATATCTTCTATTATCTCCTTTCGAAAACCAACAGAAACTCACTACCAAATCTTGGAATGTACAGTGTCTATCAAACTATGGTTCAAGGGATAAATACAGAAGCTAATATCTTTGACGCAGGGAGAAGTGATTGTAATTGGAAAGAAAGGTGGCATATGAACAAAATCCCACAATACAAATACCAGAATTTCTAGTTTTCTATATTTAGTCTGTAATAATTTTGTCGAATATACGTATTACATATATAGCTATTCAGATATACATGATCATTGACCTATAGTTCTATTTTTGATATAATGATTATGTATCAATTATTTAAATTTTTAGTTTGTTTAAAATGCAAACAAAAGGAAAGAAAATGTTGGTTGTTCTTCTAGCAACCGTTACATTGTTGAGTGGGCTTGGAGGATCGGTTTTTGCAGCAACAATGCAAAGATTACCAATCCAAATTACTCCTATTCCAATTTTTGGACCAATATATACTTCTGTAACACAAAATATGTTGACAAATAAGCATGTCAGAGTGAATGATGGAACTTGTTCAAATGTTGGAACTGGATCAGAATGTACAATGACTTGGGCAAAGGATTATTGGTATTCACAGGGTGGCCCATTTGTTTATTGTTACGGATACAATGGTGTAAGCACACAAAATTTGGATGCAAGAGTTGATGAAATTTTTTATACTCCTTTCTATCAACAAAACAAGGCTGTATGTAAAAACACAACCGGAACAACTCAGACAATATATATGAAAGTTGTTGAAGTTTTGTAAATGTATTTCAAAAAGAAATTTAAAACAGGCTCGAAAGAGCCTGTTTTTTGAATGACACCGGGTTTTGATATTAGAATTGATAGCCAAGTGCTTGAATATCAGCTACTTTTCCAATCAGATATTTATAACTATAAAACTGAGAACTTCCCTCCTCATAGGTGACATTTTGCTCCATTGTTTCGTTTGAATATAATGCAAATGAACCACAATTATAATCATCGGGATCTGAACAATATCCCACCTTTCCAAGTCTAAAATGTCCCCCATATTTTCTATTGTCAATCACAATTGCATACTCTTCATTTTGGATTGTATAAACGAACACAACATATTTACTTTCTATTGGAATAAAAAATGATAGTCCCTCAGGATGTTCGTGAGACTCGAAGGGATATGTGGTTTTGTCAATATCTTTATAAATTGGGTATGGGCCTGCTGTTTCATTTGGACCAACTATATAAATATGTGCATTGGATTGCCGTGCCACTTCACGATCCAAGTACAAGCCTTGCCAAGGTATTCTCAATTTGAGTGGTAGATTCTTAATAGCCTTCGATTCATAAGTTGAGACAATTTCTATAACTTTTTGCTGAGTATTGGGAACATTTGATATTGAAATCGATGGTTTTCCCAGTTTATTGTAATCAAAGGCACTAGCACAAGGATTTATTCCCTTCCCATTTTCTACATCAGGAATAGTAGGTGAATACTCGAGTGCAACCAATGTCTTATGGTTTTCAGAACCCAAATAGCGTGGGAATACAGTTGGGATCTCTTTGTAATCAACACTATAGCCCCATTGAAAATGAGGTGCGTTTCCTGCTGACTGATTTGTTAGTGAACTATTCTCATCTCCCCACTCCTCAAGTAACGTTGATTGCCAAGCTGCCCCTGCTCCACTCCTGCTTTCAATGATTTCTATAGGTTGGCCGGGTTGTTTATCATCGGCAATCAAAAAGTTCGTAGCTATCCCCCCATAAGGCTCGGAAAACCCAAGTTCTATAGCAAAACCTTCTGCATCAAACTGAACTCTTTTTGTAATGGGTGGTATTGCAGCCCAATCAAGACCACA
>CAYSKC010000073.1:0-5398 GCA_964431615.1 uncultured Candidatus Saccharibacteria bacterium | reverse complement strand
CCATGGAAGAAATCAGCCCAAACCACAGCCCTGAATTTACTATGCTGGAATGGTACTCGATGGGTGGAAACTTTCAGACTCTCATGGATGAAACAGAAGAACTAATAAATTCGATACTCGAATACCTGATAAAGAATTCAAATCTTTTTTCTTCAAAAAAAATCCTCTATAAAGATCAACAAATTGATTTTGAAACGAATTGGTATAGATTCTCTGTCAAAGAAGTGTTTGAAAAATATATGGGGATGAATCTAGACAACCTTCTTGAACTTTCTCAAATCAAGTCGTTTGCATTCA
This sequence comes from uncultured Candidatus Saccharibacteria bacterium, assembly GCA_964431615.1. Taxonomy (GTDB): domain Bacteria; phylum Patescibacteriota; class Dojkabacteria; order B142; family WJKM01; genus CAYSKC01. The sequence goes on along the minus strand of CAYSKC010000073.1, from coordinate 5,101 downwards.
AAAATGGTTTTAATATAGATGAATTTGATGACTGGCAAACAATTTTTGAGATCATTTTTTCTCAGGAAATAGATCCAAAACTTCCAAAAGACAAACCACTCTTTTTGTACAATTTCCCAAAAATTCTTTGTCCTCTCGTGCGAGATAATACAGATGACCCTAAGTATTGTGAAAAGGTCGAACTCTATATTGCAGGCAAGGAAGTTGCAAATGGATATACCGAACTTCTAGATCCAGTTGAACAGAGAAAAAGATTTGAAGAAGAAGAAAGTGCACGAGCAAAGTTGGGTAAACAGCAAATCAAATTTGATGAGGAAATAATCAAAGCTATGGAATCTGGAATACCTGATGTTGGAGGAATTGGTATGGGGATTGATAGACTTGCTATGATTCTGACCAACTCAAAAAATATCTCAGATATCAACTATTTTCCAGCAAGCGAAATGTTTGTCTAGGAATCAAGAACAACATCTAGTATCGGGAATTCATTTGACGCAATATAAGAAAGTAACGCTCCTCCTCCTGTCGAAATATGGTGAAAACCCGAAAGCCCAAATTTGTTGATAGCAGAGATTGTGTCTCCTCCTCCTGCAAATTTGTAAGCTTCTGGACTTGAAAGTATCGCGTCTGCGATTTGTTTGGTACCTTTTTCACAATCTTTCCACTCAAAAACCCCCATCGGACCATTCCAAAGAATTGAACCAGCATTTTGTATCATTTTTTTGAACGTAGTGACAGTCTTAGGACCAATGTCTACAGCAATTTTTTCATCAGGAATTTCATCTACGATTTCAACAAAACCTCCTTCTTCAAACTTGTCCTTGACAATATGATCTTGTGGCAAAAGAATTTTATGCGAATATCTATCCATTATTTCTTTCGAAACCTCTCCCTTTTCGTTTTCAACTTTTGAGTTTCCAGTCTTGTTTGAAATATGTGGATTTGATGTTTGAAATTTCATCAGAGTATATGCCATTGCTCCACCAATCAGTACTCTATCTGCGGTTTTCAAAAGTGATCTCAGTGTATCTAGTTTTTCAGATAATTTTGCTCCTCCAAGGACAGCAACAAAGGGATACTCGGGTGCCGAAAAATAATTGATTGCTTTCACTTCCTTGACAAAAGAAATGCCCAAATACGATGGGAGATATTTTGCTATGTTGTAAGTTGATACTGATTTTCGATAATCTGGGAAGGCGTCATTGACAAATATATCTGCTATTGAAGATAGAAGTCTTGCAAATTCATTCTGCTTTGCTTCTTCTTTGCTCTCTTCTCCCTCAAAAAAACGAATGTTCTCAATTAGATAGAATTTCTGCCTGTTGTTTTTTTCTGTTTTGAGATTTGAGATATCACTTTCGGTTGAGAGCATACAGATGCTCACGCCCAATTCCTGTTCGAGTTTGAGCCGAACACTTTCCAGCGAAAATTCGCGTTCTCGATTGGTAGTAGGGCGACCTAGGTGCGCCATGACTGTGACTGAGTGCGAATTTTCGCCTAAGTATCTGATTGTGGGCAAAGCTTCCCTCAATCTCGTATCATCAATTATTCTCCCATCCCTGTCCGTTACTACGTTGAGACAAGCTCTCAAAAGTACATTCTTTGATTTCAGATCAGTATTCCTAATATCTTTTGCATCCAGATCAGCAATCAAATTTTCTCTTGTATACATTTTATTATTAATATTTCTAATATTTATTGCGATAAATTATTGTATCATCTAATAATGATAACGACACCTGTCATCTGCTGGTATGATTTCGTATCAGAAATTTTTTTTCGTATAGATATTGTATACTGCAAATCGTTAAAAAATAATAATTTCAGTATTATGATTGATCAAAACGCTCCAACTGCAAAATATTATGACAAAGCCTATGGATTTAAGTATCGTGATCACCTGCCAAAAGAACTTAAATTTATCAAAAAATACCTCAAACAAAATTCAAAAATTCTCGATATCGGTTGTGGAACAGGAAGACATGCTATTTCTATATTTGAGGAAGGTTTTGATATCTCTGGTTTTGACATTTCAAAAGCAATGCTTACTGAGCTCTCAAAAAAAAATCCAAATATAGAGGTTATACTTGGAAATTTTTTGGATTTCGATTTTGAGGGCAAAAAATTTGATGTATTGTTGTGTTTTTGGAATTCAATTGCCGAAATTGCAAAGGATATAGATGCTTTGCACAAATTTTTTGCCCAAAGTAGAGATATTTTGAATAACAATGGAAAACTTATTTTGAATTTTGATGATGCAACAAATCTTGATCCAAATAACTTTTCATATACGGATTCTTTTTTTGATGGGGAAAACAAAGTAAAAATATCTTGGATCGTGGATTCGTATAATCCAAATACAAAAACAACCCAAACTTATGAAAAAATAGAGATTACTAATATAGATACAAATATCACCAAAAGTGTTGATTCACAGATTACACAAAAATGGTGGACCAAAGAAGAAATTACGAAAATTTCAGGAAGTTATAACTTTGTTTTCCAAGATCATAAACTTTATGGCAGTGACGAGTGTTACTTGGTTATCGAATCATCCTAAGTGTGTTTTGTCATTTTGAGCCTAGCTATAGTAATTGATAAGATTAAGAAAACCAAAACGCTTTGAGATAATAAAAATCACTATTCTTTTGTAATATAATACACATGTCAATTTAATACCATTTCATATGAAAACAGCTGAATTTGTATCTCCAAAACATATTGATAAAATTTGTGACTTCGTAAGTGATTTATTTGTAGAAAGACTTTTGTCACAGGACCCACCCTCTCGTATCGCAGTCAATACTATGATTGGTCATGGATCAATCACTATTACCGGAGAAGTAACGACCAAGGGAAATCTCGATTTAATAGTAGAGGAAGTAAAACAGATAATAGGCTTAGAAAACATTTCTATAAACATAGTTCAACAAAGTCCTGAAATTGCTAGAGGAGTCGATGTAGGTGGAGCTGGCGATCAAGGAATCATGGTTGGATATGCAACACAAGAAACACAATCCAAAATGCCACTTGAATATGATTTGGCTAGAAATTTATGTAAACATATTTTTGATAAACACCCCTTTGATGGCAAAACACAGATCAGTATCAATGAATCGGGCGAAATTGTAGCGGTTACAACAAGTTTTCAAAATGTCTCTAAAGAGGAACTAAATATACTTGCACGAGACTATCTGAAAGATAACCTTTCAAATAGTGCAAAAATTGATTGTAATCCTGCAGGGGACTGGAGTATTGGTGGTGCAGATGCAGACACGGGTTTGACAGGACGAAAAACTGTAGTTGACTCCTATGGGCCACGTGTACCCGTTGGTGGTGGAGCATTCAGCGGAAAAGATCCAACAAAAGTTGATAGATCGGCAGCATACATGGCAAGAAAAGTTGCTGTGGATTATCTAAATAAAAAAGGAGCAAAGGAAGTTACTGTTTATCTTGCATACGGAATTGGGCTGACTGTCCCATATCAAACATCAGTGATAATAGACGGTATTGAAGAAAAAATCGAAGGATATGATTTGTCACCCAAAGGAATAATTGAATTCTTAAAGCTGAAAGACCAAAAATATTCTGAAATTTCAAAGTGGGGACATTTTGGGAATGGGTATGTTTGGGATTTTTAATAACGTACTTCGGGCGTTGTTTATTTCAAGATAGCAAAAACCTGGTCTTTAGGCCAAGGATGAGCGTATCACAGGCTCAAAGCAAACACAATACGCTGGCATTTATGTTGAAGTATTTTATTTTCATTCATTTCCAATCTGAAGACTATCGTTTTTGCTATCTTAAAGTAAAAAAATGAATATATTAAAAAAAATTTTAAAAAGAAAAAACAAATCAAAAATTTTATTATTAACTTTTTTCTTGCTCTGTATAATTTTTCTCCTTATTTCTTTGAGTGTTTTCAACTTTTCAGAAAAAAACGATATATCTCCCAATATTTCTGAAGCTTCTGCAGTACCACAAAGAAAAGTCTATCTTTATATTTTCAATCCAGAAATGGCAAGCGGTAAAAAACTTATTGAAGAAATGAATTGGAACGATCCAGATGAATTGGCATTAGAAACAATAAAATTTTTCAATCAGGTTTCAAAAGGACAAATCAATTATGTAATCACACAGAGGTATGAATTAAATGATTTTTCTCAATTGACAGAAGGATATAAATACAATGAAACTACATATAAGGCTTGTCTTGCAAATAACAACAATTGTTATAAGGATGGTGTGTCATGGAGAATGATGGATTATCTCTACGAACTTGATCGCTCCAATGCCTGTACAAAAGCAAATAACTCTGAGATTGATGAGATTTGGGTTGTCAATGGACCATATTTTGGAATGTGGGAGGCAAATATGACTGGACCAGGTTCGTTTCATACAAACGGACCTATTATAAATGATTCTGACTGCAATAGACCTATTCACATCATGGCACTCAATCCAGAAAGAACGGTAGATAATTATATACATTCATTTGGACATAGAATGGAGGGGACCATGACCGAAGTCTATGATTCTTCCGAACAAAATTCAATGTCTCATTCCTTCAATAAATTTATTTTAAATGATTTTCAATCATCTTCATATAATTTCTCTGGTTGTGGAAGTATCCATTTTCCACCAAATGGACTCGAGGATTACGATTATTCAAACACATCTCAAATTCAGACATATTGTGATATTTTTTTTGATTATCCCGATATGGACAAACCGGATGAAAATTTAAAAACTATCAATTGTAGTGAATGGGGTTGTAATGATTATGGTTTTCTTGAGTGGTGGTTTGGTCATCTTCCAAGTATTGGGGGGATTGGCCCTGATGGAAAACTAAATAATTGGTGGATGTATTTCATTTATCCAGAAAGTATAGATAATCCTTCAAACTATGCTACACCTATTTTCCCAACAGCCACACCAACAAATACTCCAGTTCCAACAAACACTCCAATACCTACAGCCTTACCTTCCCCCACTGCTTCAATAACTCCAATTTCAACCATTGAACCAGAATGTAATACATTTGAAGAATGTATTTTGATTTGCTCTCTAGGCGACTTGGATTGCAATAAAAAAATTGACA
>CAYSKC010000072.1:0-5450 GCA_964431615.1 uncultured Candidatus Saccharibacteria bacterium | reverse complement strand
TTACGGTTATAGGGCTGATGAATCCAGCATTATAAATAAAACTAAAACAAGTGAGAACAATTTTATAATAAATGATGGCGAATATGAAAAAGTTGGACTTATACTTGAGAAAGCATTAACGACAAATGTTTTACGAAAATCGCGCTCTAGGGGGTCTCGAAACAATTTCGGATATAACAATGGGTTGGATAGCCGCAGTATCAATAGGATGTTGTCAGCAATCCGATCATATTTAACATTTTTGATAGATATCGACTATCAAGTTCCAATTCCCCCAGATGCTATAAAGTTGGTCAAAACGGTCAAAAAAGAATCTCAAGTAGTTTGTTTTGAAGAACTTGTGGATCTAATAGAGGCTCCAGAAAAGTATGAAAAGGTTGAAAAAGTTAAGCTTCGAAACAGGGCAATTTTGGAATTATTATTTTCTACTGGTATGCGTATTTCGGAGCTTACAAATCTAGATATTACAGACGTGGGTTATGATAGGAAAACTCGCGGTTTAAGGGATAATAAGATATATATACTTGGAAAAGGAAAAAAACAAAGGTATGTATATATGACGCCAAGGTGTATTGTGTATTTGGAAAGATATTTGCAAATAAGATCGGATGATTTCCCAGCAATATTTATTCCATATAAAGGAAAAAGAGTTAATAATGACGATATTGGCACTATTCGAGTTTCTTCAAGGTATGTTCAGAATATGATTGAGAGGTATAGAAAGCTTTTAGGAATAGTAATTCCTACGACTCCTCATAGTCTTAGGCATGGTTTTGCAACATATTTGGCTGAACAAGGGGCAAATCCAGCTGCAATTCAAAGACTCCTAGGCCATGAATCTCTTCAAACAACAACCAGATATGTTCACGCATCTGACAAGTTCGCTGAGAAATCTCACAAAGAATATCATCCCCTTTCATCATAGATCCTAAAAGAGTAGGGGTTGTCTACTCTATCTTTGAAGTTAAGAAATGTTATAGATTTTGTATTCGACTATACCATTATCAGTTTCTACAATTGCACTATCTCCGTTTTTTTTGTTTAGGAGAGAATTTCCTACAGGAGACTCAATAGAAATAAAACCCAATGTAGGATCAGCATCTTCTGGTAAAACCAATGTAATTGATCTTGTCAAACCATTTACAGCGAATTCAATATTTTTTCCTAAATCAACAAAATCTGATTTTGATGAATTTTGATAAATTGATAAATTTTTTTGAATTTTTTCGAGTTTCTCGATAAGTAAATCAAGTTTGTCTTGAAGTTCTATGCTAATCCCAACATCTGAATCATCGCCTTCGTTACGAATTGTTTCTATTTGGTTAGTAATATTCAAGATTTCCGTTTTTAATTGTTTTATTTGCTCTTTTAGGTTGTTTACTAAAGTATTCATTTCTATTAATTAATAATTAAAAAAGTAAAACCTCTCATTTTGTGAGAGGTTTTTGTGTATTGTTTAGAAATTACCCTCTCAACTCGAAATGTTCTTTCCCATAAAAATCAAAGTAACAATGTAGTTGATTACATTTTTATTTGAACTAAGTTTTAAACTATCACTTATTTCATTGTTCATACTTCTATATATCAAAAACGAATATATATAAATTTATTACACGAAAGTATATATTTTTATCTATTATTTGTCAACCTATATAATAGTTGCAGCAGCAACCTTGTCCTCAGATTTCAGTTTAATTAGGCGAACACCAGATGTTTGACGATTCCTTTGAGGAAGATCTTGTGTTGGTATTTTTACGGCTTGTCCGTGTTCTGACATAATTAGGAACTCTTTTCCTGGATGATCCAAAACCCTAGCTGTTGTGAGAAGTCCTGTCTTCTCGTTAGTTCTTGCTGCAAATACTCCCTGCCCTCCTCTTTTTTGAGTTGGAAATTGATCTATATTTGTCATTTTCCCAAACCCATTTCTAGATAAAGTAAGAACAAATAACTCAGCATGTCTTACAACATCCATGGAGATAACTTTATCATCTTTGTATTTAAATTTTATTCCCCTTACACCCATGGTTGCCCTTCCTGTGTCTCTCACATCCGATTCGTGAAATTTTATTGAACGACCATGTTCGGTTATCAGGATTATTTCACTATCTCCAGTTGTTGGGCGCACCCATGTCAAGCTATCATCTGAGTTGAGTTTAATTGCAATAAGACCATTACTCTTGATATTGGAAAACTCATCAAGCTTTGTTTTTTTGACGATTCCTTTTTCTGTAGCCATTATTAAGTAGTTGTAGGTAGCTCCCTTGTGTTCTGCTTTTTTTTCTCCTTCTTGTAAAACATCTTCGTCAAGAACGAACCCGGATTTATTTTTTGTAAGAACACTAGTAATTAGTTCATCCTGTTCAATATTTATAAGATTTATGATGGGTTTTCCTTTTGCTACACGACCATATTCCGGTATTTCATATACTTTCAATTGAAATACTTTTCCTTTAGAAGTGAAAAAGAGAATGTCATCATGCGTGTTGGTTGAAAATACATGTTCAACAGTATCATCTTCTTTTGTTGTCATGAATTTTTTCCCTACCCCTCCCCTTTTTTGAACTTGATATGATATTTCTTTTATCCTTTTAATATAACCTTGTTCACTAATTGTAACTATAACATCTTCAGCTGGAACCAAGTCAACTTCTGATATCTCTCCAAGTCTTCCCTTATACACTTTTGTACGTCTCTCATCTCCAAACTTTTCTTTCAGTTCAAGAGTTTCAGCGGATATTATATTTAGTACTCTTTCTGGAGTTGAGAGTATATCCAGAAGATCGGTAATAAGTTTCTTGATTTCTTTGTATTCATCCTGAATTCTTTGTCTTTCAAGTGCTGCAAGTCGTCTCAATTGCATATCAAGTATTGCTTGAGCCTGAATATCAGATAGTTTAAATTTTTTGATTAAATTTTCTTTTGCGGTTTCACTATCTTTTGATTGTCGAATTGTATCAATCACTTCGTCTAGATTATCCAATGCAATCATAAGACCTTCCAGTATATGTTCTCTTTCTTTCAGTTTTGCAAGTTCAAACTCAGTTCTTCTAATTACAACTTCTTGTCTATGTTCGATAAAAATTTCAAGAGTATCTGCAAGTGTTAGAACCTTTGGTTCGTTATTTACGAGAGCAAGCATATTTACATTAAATGATTTTTGCATTTCAGTGAATTTGTATAGTCTATTGAGAATAGACTTCGGTTTGCCGTCTCTTTTGATATACACCACAACTCTTATTTCTCCTTTGCTGGACTCATCACGAATATCATAAATACCTTGAATAATTTTATCTTTGACAAGTTCTGCGATCCTTGCAACAAGTCTTGCTTTATTAACTTGGTAAGGTAATTCAGAAATAATAATCTTAAATTTTCCCCCTTTGGTTTCTTCAATTTCTGCAATCGCTCTCATCATGATTCTTCCTCTTCCAGTTGAGTAAGCATCTAAAGTTCCACTTTGGTCATATATTTCAGCACCCGTAGGGAAATCGGGACCCTTTACAATTTTGATCAAATCAGAAGCATTCATGTCTGTTTTAAATTTTGGAAATCTTGAGCTGTTTAATTCCAATAGGTCTTCTTTTGTCTTGATAAGTTCTTTGTATTTAGGAATTTCATATTCAGTATTTTCTGATTTATTTCCGAGTTTAATCATTTCTATTATTGCATCTGCCAATTCTGACAGATTGTGAGGAGGAATTTTTGTAGCCATTCCAACTGCTATTCCATCGGCACCGTTAAGAAGAAGAACTGGAAGTTTTGATGGGAGAGTAACTGGTTCCGATGTACTACCATCATAATTTGGACGAAAGTCTACTGTGTTTTTTTCAATTTCTTCAACCAACTCTAGTGATATTTTTTGAAGTCTCGACTCTGTATATCTCATTGCAGCAGCACTGTCACCATCAATTGATCCAAAGTTCCCTTGTCCATCAACCAATAAATATCGGACATTGAAGTTTTGAGCAAGTCGAACCATCGCGTCATAGACAGCTGTGTCTCCATGAGGATGATATTTTCCAATTACTTCTCCAACTGTTCGAGCAGATTTTTTATATGCTTTATTGTGGAGGAACCCGAGTTTGAACATTGCATAAATAATTCTTCTTTGGACGGGTTTTAAACCATCTTTGGCATCTGGTAGAGCTCTGGCAATAATTACTGACATTGCATAATTTAAATAACTTGATCTCATTTCATCAATAATTTCTTTGTGGAGTATTCCTTTTTCTTTCAAAGGATCACTCAGTGTCATTTGTTGATTAGTATTGTTTTCCGATGTCATATTAAAGTTTTAACTTATAATTAGATGTCTAGATCAGCTTCTTGACTGTATCTTTGAATAAACTGTCTTCTTGGTTTTACCTCGGTTCCCATTAACATTTCAAAAACTTTATCAGCTTCTTCTGCATCATTAATAGTAATTTTTTTCAAAACCCTGTTTTGTGGATTCATTGTTGTTTCCCACAATTGTTCTGGATTCATTTCTCCAAGACCCTTAAACCGCTGGATATGCTTAATTTCTGTTTTGGACTCTCCTAACTCTTTAAGTTTTTTTTCTTTTTCTATCTCGTCGATTACATAAAAACTGTTTCCAGTAGTTGTTTCAATTTTGAAAAGAGGTGGTTGAGCTACGTATAAATAACCTTTTTCAATTATTCTTTTAAAATGTCGAAAAAAGAACGTCAATACTAATGTCGTTATATGTTCTCCATCTACATCAGCATCATTCATAATGATTATCTTATGGTATCTAAGTTTATCTTCTTGTAATGTTTCTCCCACTCCTGCGCCCATTGCGACAATAACATCTTTTAACTTTTCGTTTGAAAGTACTCTATCAATTCTATATTTTTCACTATTGATTGGTTTCCCTGACAGGGGCAAGATAGCTTGAGTTTCCCTATCTCTTCCTTGTTTGGCTGATCCTCCTGCTGAATCTCCTTCAACGATATAAAGTTCAGCATTATCTGGGATTCTTGTTGAGCAGTCAGCAAGTTTTCCAGGAAGTGTTCCTCCTTCAAGTGCACCTTTGCGTACAACTGCCTCACGTGCAGCTTTTGCGGCTTTTCTTGCTTTAAATGTCAATAATACTCTAGATAAAATATTTCTAGCATCTTTTGGGTTTTCATCCAAATATGTTGAGAAAGCATCTTCAACAACTTTTCTGACAATATGAGTAACTTCCGGATTATTAAGTTTGATTTTTGTCTGTCCTTCAAATTGCGGATTCGGTATTTTAATCGATACTATTGCGGTAAGTCCTTCTCTTGTGTCTTCGCCTGATAATTTTATTTCTTTCTCTTTTTCACCCCCTGTTTTCTCTATATAGTCATTCAAGACTTTTGTGAGAGCCATCCTAAATCCTGACAAATGAGTTCCTCCCTCTGGGTTGAATACGTTATTTGCAAAAGCCATAACTTTCTCCTGTATATCGTTTGAATATTGAA
>CAYSKC010000071.1:0-5450 GCA_964431615.1 uncultured Candidatus Saccharibacteria bacterium | reverse complement strand
AAATACTGAATATTTTTTTCCATATGAAGAATTCCCAGAAGAAAAGATAGAATTTGACACAGACACATATGAAGATAGAAATGTATTGACAGCTGATTCAATAAAAATTTTTGGACAGTATCTGAAGGGGTTTTTGATTTTGCCACGAGAATATCTTTATGTGGTAACTGAGAAAGAAAATGCAACAGAGGAGGAACTTGAAAAAGAATATACGGGACCATTTATGTCTTATTCTGAGAATGGTTTTTTTCTAAACAAGGAAGGAGAGGTTCAATACGATGAAGGTTTGATAGAAGATCCAGTTCGAAATAAATTATGTTCTATTCAAGGGTGTGATGATCCTTCAATTGATGGGTGCATTCTTCCAGAATGGAGATTCAATTCAGAAACATTTTGCAGAAGAGAGCTTCCATTATGCTGGACTCCAACCTACGGTACTTCATCAGGATATTCAAATCCCGATTATTTTCATCCATTGAATGGACAAGGGTATCTTACCTCAAATTATGGTGATGCAAGAAAAGTAATAAAAAATGGACAAGAGGTTCGTGTAAATCCCTGGAGAACAGGGGAATGGCAAATTGTTGGGGGTGATGGTACTGTTTATAGTAATGGAGATTGGGATAGGGTTATATATGCACATGAAGGAATTGATTTGGGAACAGGAGGTGTAATAGGTGTACCAATATATGCAGTACAGGATGGAATCATTGAATATGCTGGTAGAAATGGAAGTTATGGTCAATTTGTTGTGATAAAACACTCAACAGATGGCTTGTACTCAATTTATGCTCATATGCCTTATGGTGCAAATACAGTAAATACTGGCGATCCCGTCAAAAGAGGTGATGTTATTGGGGCGGTTGGAAGTACTGGAAATAGTACAGGACCACACTTGCATTTCGAACTTCGAAAAGTTGGTACAAATTTTGCAACGTATCCTTTTGGTAGAGATTCATGGAATGGGACAAACGATTGTTTGACCAGAGCGTCGAGTGTGTTGGGACTTATTGGAGAAAGTAATTGTCCTTCAAATATCGATCCTTCTTTTATTTTGGATGCAGGTAGTAGCCCAGATATCGAAGTTGGGGATGAGGGTTCAAATACTTCAATCATCTATGCTGATTCGGTAGCACTTCCTATGTGTGATGTGGATCCATGTGGATCCAATTTATCTCAACCAAATAGTCTTGGTTGTATGATAAATATTATCTCTGAAGTTACTGAGGTTCCAAAAGAACTTCTGTATGCAATTATGATGAATGAAACTGGTGGAAAGTGTGCTGAGATTCATTATTCTGAAGGAGGAGAAATCAAAGACTGTACGGGAAATCCTCTTGAGGTTGCTTGGGCTTCACCTACTCCTCAACTTGCCGGTAGTTCGCAAGACATCAGAGGTATCACACAAACAAGTGTTTCAGAAATAAATTATGCGATAACACAATTTGGTGGAGATATTAATGCAAAAGGATTATTTTATCAATGTGTTGAAGCTGCAACGGGTATGCCTCCAGAAAATAATATTGAAATGTCGTCGAATCCTTCTTTGGCGGTCGATCCAAAAAGTGAAAATAAAATGTACAGTCGTCATATTGTTGCTCATTCATTGTGTATAACAGCACTCAAACTTAGAAGAGATGGTGCCGAATGGAATGAATGGAGACTAAATCCTAGTGTAGATGATTTGGAATCATATACAGCAACGAATATCCCATATAGAACACTGACTCTTGAAGAATGGTATGATTTTATTCAATCAGATATGAAAGCAAATGTAAATTTGAATTGGTTTTCTAGTCCACCATACAAGGAGTATTACAATTTGATATATCATATTGGTCGAAGGTATTATGGAACATGTGTACACCCAATGTCTGTCAGTGGTTATAATCGAGATATTTATTATTGTAAGGATCTTACAGATAAGTTCAATAATTATTTACAAGATCAAAGTATATTTAACTGTGATGGAAATGCACTTGGGAATGTATCGTCGGTTGGAATTGGTTCGCTATGTGTTCCTGGTTCTACTACAGATTATGAAGAAAATGGCCTAAATAACTAAAATTTTTGTGATAAAAATATTATGAAACTTAAGCCTGAATCAATCAAATATATTATCATCGCCGTAGTTTTGTTTACTATACTTTTGGTAGTAGTTTTGTCTTTTGGCAAACCTATTAAACTAGAGGATGAAAGTGTCGATAAAACTGTTGTTGAGATTCAAGGGGAAGCTGAGGATGAAAACTTTGTTGTTGGACTCGATTCAGTAGATGAAAATACTATTTATCTTTTTGATCCAGATATTTCAGATAAGGATATCGAAAAAATTGAGGAGACGGAACTCAATACTTCACTTGAAGATTCTTCTGTTATAATTCCAGGTGTTGCGGTAGGGAGGTTTGATCCAAACAATGAACAAGAAAAACTAGAACAGTTCTATGTAGATAAGTTTAATGATAATAATGAAAACCCTGTTTATCAAGACTAAAATGTACAATATTTCTGATCTCATCAAAAACATAACTCTCATACTATCAATTACACTATTGTCTGGGTGTTCCAATATCAATGAAGAAACAAAAGATTCCCCCCAAATAACCGAAAACATCGAAGATCCACAAATATCCATAACTCCAGAAATCAATACTTACTGTCTCAATACATGTGAGGACTGTTTACTCTTCCCCGTTTCAAAAAAAAATTCTCTCAGAGAAGATTATAATCCTGGTAGTATAACTTCTGAAGCTCAGGATGCCTTTGATAAATTGACAATAAAAGCTAAACAAGAAGGTGTAACTTTAAATATCATTTCTGGATTTAGAAGCTACGAAACTCAGAAAACCACATTTGATTATTGGGTTAACCGTGAGTTGAATGCAAATTCAAAGCTTACACGAGCAGAAGCAGAGGAAAAAGCGAATGTATATTCTGCAAGACCAGGGCATTCTGAACATCAACTGGGAACAACCTTTGACGTAGCTTGTGCTGGTTGTGTAAGTTTTGGAAAAGATGATGGGACACGTCCAGATTATGAATTTTTAAAAAAATATGCCAATGATTTTGGTTTTGTCATTTCTTACCCTGAAAACTCATTTGAGCTAACCGGTTACAAGTACGAGCCCTGGCATATAAGATACGTTGGAGTTGAATTTGCAAAAGAATACAAAAAAACAACAGACGGAAAACCAGTTCCGATTGAATTGTACCTCACAAATTATTTTGATTGTATTTAGTTTTCAAGCATTAATTGATCTAGATTCATTATCTTGGAATCTTTTTCATTTCTTTTTTTTACTTCATATCCGCCTTGATCCAAACTTCTTTTGCTCACAACGATTCTCGTTGGAATACCTATTAAGTCAGCATCGGCAAATTTTTCTCCTGCTGAAACATCCTTTCTATCATCCCAAAGAACTTCAAATCCTTTATCATTAAGTTTATTGTAGAGAATTTCTGCTTCATTTGACAATTCATTATTTTGATTTAGTTCAACAATGTGAAAAGAGAATGGTGCAACTGATTCTGGCCATACAATACCTTTTTCATCATGAAACTTTTCTACAATCACACCAATCAATCTTGATGTCCCGATTCCATAACAACCCATATAAACAAGTTTATTTTTTCCTTTTTCGTCTACATATGTATAGTCAAAATATTTCGAAAATTTTGTGTTTAGAGGAAAAATATTACCTACTTCAGATGCTTTATATGTTTGGTATACTTTTCCAGAACTTGGATTTATGTCTTTTTCTTTGGCAACTTTAAAATCATAGAATTTTTCTGGTTTTTGGATATCTCTTCCCCAATTGATATTTATTGAATGATAGTGAGTTTTATTTGCACCGCATTCAAAATTGATTAGTGGTTCTGTTGAGTTATCTATGTACAGTTTAGTACCTTCTGGTAGATTCAAAATACCTGCATAACCCACTTCTGCACCTGTTAATTCTTTTATTTGTTCTTCACTTGCAAGTCTTAATTGTTTTGCTCCAAGTATTTTTTTTAGTTTTCCTTCATCTATATCATAATCTCCCCTAAGTGCAGCTACAATAACCTTTTTCTCATCAACAGAAAAAATAAGAGTTTTGATGCATTTATGTGCAGGTATCTTCAGATAATCAACCAACTCCTTCATTCCAACTATATTTTCTCCAAATACATCTTCTCTTTCTCTAAAAATTTCAGATTTATCTTGAAAGTCTGGTGCTACTGAGGGTGCAACTTCTCGGTTATAGTAGACGTTATTTACTTCATCATAAAACAAAACATCTTCGCCAGAATCACAAATTGTTTGAAATTCGTGAGAAAATTTTTCTGTGAAATCACCGCCAGAAGCCAATGCTATTACCGTTGAGTCACCTAAGCCAACTCTTTCAAAAACTTTTTTATAAGCCGGTTTGGCCTCGTTTTCATAATAATTTAATAAATCGTCTTCTGATGTATGGAAGCTATACATATCTTTCATTCGAAATTCTCTACCACGAAGTATCCCAGATTTTGCCCTTGGTTCGTTTCTAAACTTATCTTGGATTTGAAAAAAAGCGAAAGGGAAGTCTTTGTAACTTTGATTAAAATATTGTGCTATAGGAGTAATTAATTCTTCGTGAGTAGAGTTTAGGATATATTCTGCATCATTTTTTCTTGTAGAACTTTCATTTGCCCCACTAACTTTAAATAACACATCAATTTTTTCATTTCTACCTGTTTTTTCCCACAATTCTTGTGGAGCAATTGCGGGCATATACAATTCAGTAGCTATAGTATTCATTTCTTCTCGAACTATTTTTTCAATTTTTTCTAGTACTCGAAGACCCAGAGGTAGAAATGTATAAACTCCAGCCATTGTTTGGTTTATAAAACCACCCTTGATCAGAAGAGTTGCGTTTATACTGTCATACTCTTTCGCACTCTTATTTGTTTTGGTAAAAAGTTTCGAATATTTCATGCTATTAATCTTAATAATTTATTTTTAACACAAGGCAAAAGTATTTTGTTTTACGTTGAGCTTTCAGCACTGATTTTATCTCGTTTGTATTTATTTTGAAGACTGGGGTTATGTTTTCTAGATATAAAAAAACCCAACACAGAATTCAAACAAATTTAAATTCTAGGTTGAGTTAAAAAAAAACACAAGGTACCTCCTAGTTCGAGTAGACAAACTACTCCTTTTTCTCCAGTAGTCAACTGGATTACTTAACTATCGTATAGGCTACGTTTTTCTTTCGAAAAAATGACTCAAAGGTAGGTTCGACTTTTTTGTCAGTTTACATTTTTTTTTACTGACTTTCTGAATATTGTCTACTATTCCTTTTCGGCGTCTATTTAGCTTTCTATTGATTATAGCTTTTTATGAGACTGGTAATCAAATTTATTAAATTAATTTTCTGAAACTATTGTTTAGTATTTCTATTGTTTTGCTATCGTATACACTAACAGGAATTGTG
>CAYSKC010000070.1:0-5458 GCA_964431615.1 uncultured Candidatus Saccharibacteria bacterium | reverse complement strand
CATCCAAAACTGTATTATCCGGACCACCATCGATAAGCATTGATCTACGATCATATGTCTCAAGATATATCGAGTCACCTTGTCCGACATCAAAAAATTTGACTGTTAGAAAATTTCCAACCGAATATCCGGCATAATAATTTGACAAGGTTACCGTCAAACACAAAAGAATAATCTTTGTTGCTAGTATTACATGTTTCACGAAATCACCGATTCATAACATTTTTGTATATATGTGAAAAACTTTTTGTTTTTGAAACTAGTTCATTTCTGATCAAAACCAATAGAAAAAATAAATAAAGAAGAAATACTGTAGCTAAGTTTATATTGAAATTCTCGAGATACAAATTTTCAAAACTTCCAAATTTCATTATAAGAATATTTATCAAAATCAAAAGTATATTGACTGGAATACTTAAAATCTTTGTAAGTAACCCTGAAAATAGTGAAATAAAAAGCAATAAGATACTCCCTATGGTTACCATTGGTACAAATGGAAGTATAAACATGTTGGATACTAAAGAATGTAATGAAAAAGACTGAAATGAATAAATACTTATAGGTAAGGTCCAAAGAGTTGCACACAATGTTACTTCAAGATCGCCCCGAAAGGCTTTGGGTAAAAATCCAAAAAATTTTCCCTCAATAATAGTCAAAAACTTTACAATCCCAAATGTTGCAAAAACACTCAGAAGAAAACTTATGGACTTGAATATCAAGGGGTTCCACCACAACATTAGAGAACAAACAATTGACATAGTGGAATAAAAATTAATTTTCCGCCCCGTGATCAATCCAAGAATTGAAATAATACCCATAATTGTAGCTCGCAGAGCTGGAATATTCATGATTCCAACAACAAACAAATACAATACCAAAAAAATTATTATTACTTTCAAAAGTCTTTTTCTGTCTATCCAACCCGAAAGTTTCATAAAAATTGAAACAACAAGAGCTATGTTATAACCTGAAACAGATATTATATGAGATGTTCCCGAAACCCTCAGACTTGTTTCATAATCATCTGAAAAACTCTCCTTTGTCCCAATTATCAATCCTTTGGCCAGTGATGACTCTCTTTGAGCAAACAATAAATCAAATTTTTTGAGAATATAATCACGGATTTCCCGAACGAAAAAAATAAGGGGACGATCTGAAAAACTTGCACGTCGGATAATTTTTATATCTGGATCAATCATCACATAGTTTATGTTTTGTGTCCGAAGATATTCTTTGTAGTCAAAATCCTCTATTTGAGGAGGTTCCTGAAGTAAACCCCTTATCTTCACCAAATCACCAAACTTGTATAGATATGAGAATTCACCTCTCACAAGAATTTTTCCAAAATTTTCTGTTTTGATTGTCATTACAATTCCAGAAAAACTCTTTTCTATTTCACTTATTATCTCAGCTTCCACATCAATCTCACAATTGTAATTATTGTCAACATTTTCAAAATTTTTTCGAAAATACTCTTCACTTCTAAAAAAACCAAGAAAAAGAGCCAAAACAAAAACCAAAAGAACAATTTTTTTTCGTAAAATAATAAAAAGAAGAATACAAATTATACTTGGAATAATTAAGGTATAAGGATTTTCAAATAATATTATTCCGAATAAAAATCCAAATAGAAAAATTACCAATATATTTTTCTCCAAATTATAAAAAATGTATTTAATCTTCATGTTTTTTTACAAAACGACAAAAGAACGGATTTTGTCAACCGTTGTATCTCCTATGCCAGAAACATTAAGAAGGTCGTCGACACTAGTATATGGTCTTCCTTCGACTATTTTTTGTGCTGTACTTGGGCCAATGCTTGGAAGCTCCTGTAATTCCTCTAAAGAAGCAGTATTTATACTGATAAGAGTATTGTTCGTGTTTGAAGGAATAAAACTTACATTATTTGATATCTCACCCATGAAATGAATTTGTATATGATCTTCATTGAAAACCCTTTTAGCAAGATTGAGGTTTATATTAATTGATTCCAGATCAGCATCCTCGGTTGTTCCACCTGCCATTTCAATCAAATCTATTATTCTGGTACTATCGGATATTTCATAAACACCAGGTTTTGCAACAGCTCCAGAAATAAAAGCAACCCCATTCTCTTTTGATTTCTGAATTTCAATCTCATCAAATGATTTATCCTCCCAAAACAAAATGATAGAAGATGAATAAATGATAAGCAGTATGGAACCAAAAAAAATAAAAGTATTTAGCGTCTTCTTCATATTATGTCTAGCTAATATGAAGGA
Source organism: uncultured Candidatus Saccharibacteria bacterium (assembly GCA_964431615.1). Classification (GTDB taxonomy): domain Bacteria; phylum Patescibacteriota; class Dojkabacteria; order B142; family WJKM01; genus CAYSKC01. The sequence goes on along the minus strand of CAYSKC010000070.1, from coordinate 3,197 downwards.
TAATAACAAAAAGGAAAGGAATTTTACCTTGTATTGGAGTACAAATTACTCAATTTTGACAGTCTGATCTAAAGAACTATCATTAGTATTGTTATCTGGAAGAATTTCTAGAATATCAACCTTTTCTATCTTTATATCTTTTGTTGGAGTTGGTTTATCTGGATCAGTTTCATCTACCTCATAAGAGTTTATTCTGGTCAATACATCATACCCTTCAATTACTCTTCCAAAAACAGTATGCCTACCCCTCAAAGATGCAATCCTTGTATCAAAACTATCTGCAAGTACAATAAAGAACTGACTACCATTTGTATTTGGTGTTCCAGCATTTGCCATAGCAATCGAATATTGGATTAGTTTTTTTGAGACAATTCCCGGTGTTGAAGAATAACCTTCGTTTTCAAGCTCTGTTTGTTGTATTTCTGGGATATCACTTGTCTCCCAATTTATTTCATCATCTATCACATAGCCCGGACTACCTCTTCCGTCATTATCAGGGTCATTATCCAATGTATTTTGGTCTCCTGTCTGAACAAGCAAATCTTTGAACAAACGATGAAAAGTTACCTCATTGTAATAACCTTCTGAAGCAAGAAAAACAAAATTATTTACAGTGTCAGGAGCATTTATTTCAAACAAATCAATAGTGATCTTGCCTTCTGTTGTATAAAGAATAGCCTGATAATCTGCACTGGAGTTAAGTATGTTTTTTGGAGGGTTCTCATATGTCAAAAATTTCGTATCGTCAACACTCACAAAAGGAATCTTGCATTCACTGCCCGGAACCAAACAAAGTTGAAGAATACAAGCCATAAGCACTATCAAAATACCAGTTGCTGCAGAGTACAATACAAATTTACGTACCTCTTCGTCTTTGAACATTTTGTTAGATTATAAAGTTAATAATCTTCCCCTTTATATATATTACCTTTTTAAACCCCTTATTTATATATTTTGACGCTATTTTATGTTTTTTTACAAGATCCACTATAATATCTTCACAATCGTCAGGCAAAATATCAATTGTACCTCTTGTTTTACCCATTACCTGGATAGCAATAGTTATTTTTTGTACAGAAAGGAGTTCCTCATCATACTCGGGCCATTTTTCAGTATGAATGGATTTTTTATGTCCGAATATTTCTTGCCAAATATATTCACTTATATAGGGAGCATAAGGAGCAAGTATCAATATATATTTCTCCCATGAAAACTGATCAATCAGTATATTCTCCAATTTGTTGAAAGTTTTCATAAACTTACTAATAGCTGTATTGAACCTCAACCCTAAAGTATCTCTTTCAACCTCTTTGATTAATGAATTAATTTCTACTGAAAGCTCTTCTGTTGAGATAGTATTTAAACCATCAGTATTCTTTTCTTGAAAAACCCTAACTGAATAAGAATAAACTCGATCCAAGAATCTTCTCACACCCTCAACAGCTGAATCACTCCACGCTTTGCCGAAATTGATAGGACCCATAAACATTTCGTACATTCGAAGAGTATCTGCTCCGTATTTATCAACAACATCATTTGGATTGATTATATTTCCCCATCTTTTACTCATCTTTCGGTTGTCAGGTCCTCGAATTATTCCCATATGTCTCAAAAATGCGAATGGTTCATCGAAATCAACTATTTTCAAGTCATACAAAAATTTTGTGAAGAATCTGGCATACATCAAATGAAGTACGGTATGTTCAGCACCAATCATATATAAATCAACAGGAAGCCAAGAATTGAGTTTCTCACTATCAGCAAGAACCATATTATTCTTCGGATCAACAAATCTGAAAAAATACCAACTAGAACACACAAAAGTATCCATAGTATCAAATTCGGGTGTCCATTCTTGTCCGAATTTATTTTTAATTCTTTCCAAATATTCCCTAGATCTTGATAAAGGAGAATATCCTTCTGGTATAAAATCTACATCAGTTGGTAACAAAAGAGGAAGGTCTTTTTCAAATAATACCCTATACTGTCTATCTTTGAAATAATCCAATAACTGTGGAATTTCTGTACAATTGACATCTTGCCCAAAATGATGTTTTCCAAAAAATGTCCGAATTTCCACATTATCATAATTTTGAAATTGCTCTCTAAATTGTTCTCTAATTTCTTTGTTGGCCCACGGATCATCATCGCCAAAAATAAATACTATCTCTTCTACATTCTTGACAATTTTTTCTGGATCCAATTCGTTTTGCTCCAAAACCTTACGAAGATAATTATTGGGAAATTTTGGATCAATCTTTATTTGTTTTTCCCAATATTTCTCACTTCCCGCATTTACTGGAGCTACCAAGACCAACTGTTTTAATTTATTTACTTCTGCATACTTCAATGCCACAAAACATCCAAACGAATGAGCAACTATTGAAGAATCTTTTGTAAGTTCTGATTTCTCAACTTTTTCAATCCATTTTTGTAAATCAGGTACACCCGAATCAGGAAAATCAGGGTTATCACAATTTTCTATGTTTTCTTTCAACCAGGGAAACCAATTTTCGTTACCTCTCCCAAACAACCCATGTATCAAAAGTACTTTATCTGGATTTCTTCTTGCCTTCCAAATTGCAGGAATAGGTGCTCCCCAGTATCTTTGTCGTGAAATCAACCAGTCCCTTAACTTATATTCAGTAAATTTTTTCCCTACCTTTCTCTTTTCTATTGTTTCTAATATCTCCTCCCGTGCAAGTCTAAAATCTTTTCCGTCAAATTCATCAGAATTGGTTATATGAAAATTTTTTAGATTCTTTTTTATTTCTTCAGAATAGCTGATAAACGAATTTTCAACCTCTTTTACTAGATATTTAATCTCTATTCCATACTTTGTTGCAAACTCAAAATCTCTCTCATCATGTCCAGGAACACCCATTATTGCACCTGTTCCATAATCCATTAAAACATAATCGGCAACAAATATTGGTATTTCAGAATTATTTATTGGATTAATCGCGATTATCCCGTCAATTTTGACCCCTGTTTTAATTTTCTGTTGTTGTCTTTCCAAATTAGTTTTTTTCTTGGCATCAAAAATATAGTTTTCTATCTCAGTAATATTTTTTATTTTATCCTTTTGGGTTTTTAACAAATGATGTTCTGGAGATATAACCATGAAAGTTGCACCATAAATTGTATCGTGTGCAGTTGTGAAAACCTTTAATGTGCCCAATTCACTTCCTTTGGAC
>CAYSKC010000069.1:0-5542 GCA_964431615.1 uncultured Candidatus Saccharibacteria bacterium | reverse complement strand
TACCAACTGAGCTATCTCAGCATGTGTGCATTTACCAAAATCCCAACTGCTTGCCTGACGAATCCCGTTTTCGGGAGAAGGCAGGAGCTATCTCAGCACTTAAAAAAACTACCAAAGTCTTAACCGCTTGTCCCTCAAAGCTTTAGCGAAGAAGGAAGCTATCTCAGCAACAAAAACTCTATTGCTGTCTTTAAAATTTCAAGATAATCTTGCACAATTAATTTATTCGAACCGAATTATAGATGATGTGACCTTCTTTGGAAAGAATCTATAAAATATTCAAAATTGTAGAATAAAAAAGATTGTATATAATACCTTTACCATGAAAGACCGTAAAAAGAAAAATAAATTATTTATACTTTTATTCCTTCTAAAAATAGCAATCCTATTCGTCCCTATCATACTGACAAAATATCTCTTTGATGTCAGAACCCTAGAGTATTCTCGCTATGAAAAGTGGGGTCTTGAAGACGGTTTATTTGAAAACATCCAAGTTATTTTCTTCTTCTTGTGCTTTCTTGTCAGTTTATACGCATTATTCAAATCACCTAAAAATAAAAAACGAGAGGAAATATGGTTATGGATACTTTTCGTGATAGGGTTTTTTCTAGTTACAATGGAAGAAATCAGCTGGGGACAGAGACTTCTAGATTTAGATACATTTGGCAAATTTAGTGAACATAACGTCCAAAATGAAATCAATCTCCACAATATGAGTCATGTGTACGATCTGATCCGTTTTGTTTATATTGGTCTGGGTCTTTGGGGAACGTTTGGATGGATAATGAATTATTTTATGAAATTTATTCAAAAAATTCTATCCAAAACCCTAGCACTCCAAATTTTTATAAAACATCTAATTCCACCCTGGTTCACAACATCATATTTTCTGATGCTTCTAATAAACATTTTCGATACATATTTTCTAGCTCCGCAAGATTTAGAATACTTTGAAATGCTATCCTCTATTGGAATCTTTCTGTTTATTTTTGTGAATCTGGTACGTTCTTTAAATAGTGATAAAATCAAGAGGACTATTGACTCACCTACACTTAATATCAAATAAAAAAATAATGCAAATCGAAGGTAGAAACCCAGTATTGGAACTTTTGAAGACTGACAAATTAGTCAGTGCCTTAAATATTCAGGAGTATATTAACCAAGACACAAAAATCAATGCTATTCTCAAAAAAGCTAAAAAAAAGAAAATAAAAATTTTTCGAAAAACAAGAAAGGAACTTGATCAAATGAGTCAAACTGGCAACCATCAGGGCGTTATAGCTGTCTATAAACGAAATGAAACAAAAAATCTGGATGAAATAATTAATGAAAAATTTGAAACAAACAAACCACTCAGACTCATTTATATTCGAGATGCATACCATGAATTTAATGTTGGAGCAATAATTCGTTCAGCAGAAGCTGCAGGTTTTGATGCAGTAATTCTGCCTCCGAAAATCAACGTAACTGCACAAACCGTGAGAGCATCAATGGGTGCATCAGAACACATAGATATTTTGAGTGAATCTTTATTCCCCCTCATCAAAAAATTACAAAAAGAAGGTATTAAAGTTATTGGAATTGAACGCCATAAAAATGCTTCAATTTTTTCAGAAGCTGATTTGACAGGAAATATCATGCTAATAATAGGAGGAGAAGATAGATCGTTAAGCGAGGAAATAATTGACAAAATTGACGAAACAGTTGAGATCCCTATGAAGGGGCGGGTTAACTCACTCAATATGAGTGTAGCTGCTGCGCTTGTAATTTTTGAAGCATTACGGCAAGAAAGATCGATAGCAAATTGAGAGCTTAGAACGTGAAACTTAATAATCCAGACATTTTTTGCTTTGGTTTGGTGTGAGTTTGAATTTTCGATAGTATGATATACTTGTGATGCAAAATTAAATTTCTCCAGAGGAAAGAATTGACCTTTGTGCACCTTAGTGGGTAAAATCCATAAGGCAAATTTTTATTCGATATTAATATAAGGTTAAAATGGCAAAAAAAGGGAATAGAATCAAAATAAAAATGAAAAGCTCTGAGACAGGGCATTGTTATTACACAACAAAAAATAGAGTTAATACAAAAGACAAACTGGAAATACAAAAATTTGATCCAATAGCAAAAAAACATGCTGTTTATAAAGAAGGAAAGATAAAATAGTTATGTTTTGGGTCTGTAGTTTAACCGGTAAAACAGCGGTCTCCAAAACCGCAGTTCTCAGTTCGAGTCTGGGCGGGCCTGCCCTAGATATAAACGGTAATCTGCGGTAATACAATTTAGTAAGGAAAAAATGAAAAAGATTATAATATTTATTCGTTCTGTTTTTGAAGAAGCAAAAAAAGTAGAATGGCTCAAACCAAAGGAGTTGGCAAAATATAGTTGGATGGTGGTTGCATTTATTGTACTCGCCACAACTCTTCTAGCCCTATTTGATTATGCTTTAATCACATTTCGAAGCTATATTACAAGTGATATTCTTTTATAGTATAGATTATGGACAAACAAAATGAACAATTGAAATGGTATATCATTGGAAGCTATGCTGGGCAGGAGAATACAGTTATGAACAACATCATTCAAAGAGTAAAAGCAAACAATCTCGAAGATTTGATAACAGAAGTTGTAGTTCCAACACAAGAAAAGATTGTCGTAAAATCGGGGAAGAAAAAAACGATTGAGGAGAAAATCTTCCCTGGATATGTTTTGGTACAAATGGTCATGAATGATCAAACTTGGCATATAATTCGAAATACACAAGGAGTAACAGGCTTTGTTGGGACAGAGAAAAGACCAACTGCACTGAGTGAAAAAGAAGTCAAAGGAATTATTGCATTCACACAAGTTAAGCAGCCTTCTTTTGAAGCATCTTTTGAAGTTGGAGATTCTGTAAAAGTTCTTGATGGACCATTTAAAGAATTTGTTGGATCAATTAGTGAAATAAACGAAGACAAAGGACAGGTAAAGGTATTACTTTCTGTCTTTGGTCGCGAAACACCGATAGTACTAGATTTTTTGCAAGTCAGTAAATTATAAATTTTGATAACTCTTAACTAAAATGGCAAAGAAACCAATAAAAACAATAATGAAAATGCAAATTGAAGCTGGAAAAGCAACTCCAGCTCCACCAATAGGCCCTGCTCTTGGACAGCATGGAGTTCCTATACAAGATTTTTGCACAAGATTCAATGATATGACTCGAGATATGATGGGATATGAAGTCCGATGTGATCTCGTTGTGTATGAAGATAGAACTTTTGATATAAAGCTTAAAGGAATTCCTGCAACAAATCTTATTGCAAAGGCAGTTGGGTTGAAAAAAGGATCAGCTACGCCAAATTTACAGAAAGTTGGAAAAATTTCAAAGGCTCAAATCAAAGAAATTGCTGAAAAAAAGCTGGAATATTTAAATACAAAAAGTCTCGAATCAGCAGAAAATACAATTGCTGGTACTGCAAAAAGTATGGGGCTTGAGGTGATCGACTAATTCCATTTCTCACCGTTGACCAACAATAAATTTGATCAATTTTTTGTTTGGGAGGTTTATTTATTATCAATATATTAATGAAAAGGTCAAGAAAATATAAAGAGGCTGAAAAAAAGATTCAAAAAGGCAATCTATACTCAATTGATGAGGCGATCAAACTAGTAAAAGAAACTTCATACACAAAATTTGTAGGATCGGTTGAACTTATCATAAATTTCAATGTTCTAGAAAAATATAAGAATGAATCAATTAGGGGAAGTTTGACACTTCCACATTCAACTGGAGAAATGAAAAAGGTCGTAGTCATAGCCAAGGGACAAGATGAAACAACAGCAAAAAATGCTGGTGCAGATGAAGTAGGCTCAGACGAACTCATAAAAAAAATTGAAGGAGGATATACCGACTTTGATACATTGATAGCAACACCTGAAATGATGGTATCACTGTCAAAACTCGGAAAAATATTGGGTCCAAAGGGGTTGATGCCAAATCCCAAGAACGAAACAGTCACAACGGATCTTGAAAGAGTTATTAAAGGGTATAAAGCTGGAAAGATGGAGTATAGACTTGATGCACAAGGATCCATGAAAGCAGCTATTGGGAAAATAAATCAAACAGATCAAGAGATAAAAGAAAATTTTGAAATATTCTTCAAAACAGCATATTCTGAGACAAAGAAACTTGGAGTAAATAGACTTGCATCTGTTTTGATCTGTGCAACGATGGGACCTTCAGTAAAATTGGATAAAAACGAACTATTGAAAGAAGTTGAATAAATGATTATAATCAGTATCAACAAATTTTCGTTTAAGACAGCCAGCAAAAAAATAAGACTGGCCTAGACGGAGCAGTAGGTAATAATTGTGCCACGCCGTCTAGATGACGGTTTTTTTATTTTTAAACTCAATTATATGGCAAGAACAAAAAATCAAAAAAATGAGCTTAAATCTTTTTATGCAGAACAAATCAAAAAAGCCAAAGCTATTTATATTCTTGAGCCAAATGGATTGACTGCAAACCAAGCAGTTGAGATCAAGAAGGCAATGTATGACTTGGATTCTTCATATAATGTTGTAAAGAATTCAATATTCAAACTAGCACTCAAAGAAGCAGGTATGGAGATTCCAAAAGAACTTGATGCAGGTCCCAAAAGTATTGTTTTTACGGGAGACAAACTAACTGATACTGCAAAAGTAATAAGTGTTTTTATGAAGGATAAAGCAAATACGGATAAATTAACTATCAAATCCGGGATTCTTGATGGAAAACTTATTTCAGGACTAGACATACAGAATTTAGCAGACCTACCAAGTAGAGATGTATTGATTGCACAAGTACTTGGTACGATGAATGGACCTATATCAGGGTTTGTCAATGTTCTTTCAGGGACAATAAGACAATTCATAAATGTCGTGAATGAAATCAAAACTCAAAAAGCATAATCATTCATACATTTAAATTATTTATATTTTTTATTTTAACTAAAATGGCAGAAGAAACTCAAAAAGAAGCAATAGAACTTAAAGGCGATGCAAAAAAAATCGCTGAAATGCTTGAAAAGATGACAGTTCTAGAATTATCAGAATTAGTCAAAGCATTAGAGGATAAATTCGGTGTCTCTGCATCAGCACCAATGGGTGCAATGATGATGGCCCCAGCAGGTGGAGCAGCCCCAGCAGAGGAAGAAGAACAAAAATCAATATTTAATGTTGTGCTCACAGAATCAGGAGCAAACAAAATTGGAGTTATCAAAGTGGTAAAAACAGTTACAGGACTTGGATTAAAAGAAGCAAAGGATATGGTGGAAGCAACTCCAGCAAATGTGAAAGAAGGAGTCGGAAAAGAAGAAGCAGAAAATATTAAAAAACAACTTGAAGAAGCAGGTGCAAAAGTTGAGTTAAAATAATATTTAACTTACTGTAAAAGAAGAGACCAGCCTTCACTATATTGAAGGCTGGTTTTGTAATATAATGAGTGATCTATTTTTGGATAAAACTAGAACATGTATAACGAATTTATTGAGTTTTTGCTCAAAGGTGGCGTTAACGAGAA
>CAYSKC010000068.1:676-5637 GCA_964431615.1 uncultured Candidatus Saccharibacteria bacterium | reverse complement strand
ATCCTCTTTGTATTTTCTGTACCAATAATTTTAACACTATTAAATTTCGCTAGGTACATTGTTGGAATCAGATCTTTTCGAATCTATGGAACATTAGCAACTATTTTTTTGTTATATTCTGTTGGAAACACGTTTAGACTTGACTACTCTTCTGATATCCCGAAGGGGCTTCTATATGGTCTCGGGATGATTGGTATTATCTTTATTACCACAATTATCTCATATGAGATTGTCAGAAAAATTCAGCTTCACTATTTCCCGAAATATGCAATTGTCATAATTGGTTCAACAATAGGAGTCATACTCACAATGATAATTGGACAAGAAACACAAAAATACCTGTACCTTAGAATAGATCCAATTTCAGTTATTTTGCTAATAATTGTGGCAGATCAAATATTAGAAGTTTACCTAAAAAAAACATTATCCTCTACTCTTTTTACAATGATAGAAACCCTTGTAATTTCAGTGATCTCATACATATTCATTGCAAATAATATGATGAAAGATTTGATTTTTAACTATCCATGGATAATTCTTGTCTTGATCTTTGTGAATCTTGGAATAGGTAGATATACTGGACTTCGGCTAACTGAATTTGCAAGATTTTATGACCTTCTTCTAGATAGAATAGAAACAAAAAATGAAAATATTCCAGATTCTGAAAAATAAAGATAAGATACTGGGTCAAAATGCGAGAAACAGTATCTTTATAAAAAAAGCAGGCTCAAAAAAAGGCCGTATGATTGCTGATGACAAATTACTAACAAAGAAATTGCTCATTGAGAATAAGATCCCATCCCCAGAACTACTCGGTATCATTGAGAATTATAAAGAACTAAAAAAATTTAATTGGGATTTATTACCAAAAAGTTTTGTAATGAAACCGGTGAAAGGTTCCCAAGGAGGAGGAATAGAAATTTTTTATAATAGAGATAAATTAGGAAACTGGATAAGGGCAGATGGTTCGAAAATATCTTTAGATGAATTAAAATCCCTTGCACAAGACATACTCGATGGGAAATATTCGTTGGATAAAAACACCGACAAAGTATTTTTCGAAAAAAGAATACGACCTCATAAAGATTTCAAAAACTTTACATATAAAGGAACACCAGATGTTCGAATAGTAATATTTAATAATATCCCAATCCAAGCCTATGTGCGTTTTCCAACAAAAGAATCAGAAGGAAAAGCCAATATGATACTTGGCGCTGTGGGAACGGGAATTGATCTTGCAAGCGGGATCACCACAACATCTGTAAAAGGAAAAGATAGGGGTGGCAGAGGGACCATCATCGAGTTTGTGCCTGGAACAAAACTACCTTACCAAGGACTTAGAATTCCTTATTGGGAGGAAATACTCAAATACGCAATTGAAGCTCAAAAAGCTATTGGACTGTCTTTCGTAGCCTGTGATTTTTTGATAGACGCAGACAATGGTCCTGTTATTGTAGAAATGAATGCTCGCCCTGGACTATCAATACAATTAGTAAATAGGGCTGGATTGGCTTGGCAATTAAATAAAGTTAAGGGTATCAAAGTAAAAAACACTGCCCAAGGTATAAGACTTGGAAAAGAACTATTTGGTGGAGAGATTGAAGAAACTATTGAAAGGGTATCTGGAAAACAAGTTATCAGCAATGTAATGCCTGTTGAAATTGGCTTTGAAGATCAAAAAATAAAGACGCTTGCTATGATTGATACAAGTATTCGTACAACAATAATTGATTCAAAGACAGCTATTGAACTTGGTATTATTGATGAAGCAACAGAAGAAGGTGAGTTTTATATAGAAAAAATAATAATTACCCTTGCAAATCAAACTTTTGAAGCAATATGCAAAATAGTCTCCAAAAATATCAGTGGATACAAAATTCATATTGGTAGAAAAGATTTAGGAAATTTTATTATCGATATTAGAAAGATTGAAAAAGAAGAAGAATCAGAGCTTAGAGAGAAAATTTTGTCTCAAAAACCCAAATCCACATTTCGAAAACTAGATAAAACACTCGAAGAAATTTCAAGAAAACTTTCAATTGTAAGAGCAATCAAACCAATAAATCTGACTGAAGAAAAAGAAAAATTCTTCAATTCAAATTTTGAATATAATCCAATTTTTGAATATGAACCACTCAAATTTGATACAGATGATCTTCTCAGACAATTAAACCAACTCAACCCCCCGAGCACAGAGCTTGGGGAGCTCTATAAAGAAAAGATCCGGGAATTTCGGAAAATGATTTTTTTGATGGAGTCTATTGGACAAGGGCCAACTACATATACTCAAAGATCTCAAAGTATTTATGGGAAACCTTCTAAACGAATACTAACATACGCTGAACAATTGGTAAATAACACTCCTGAGCCAATTTCAAAATCCAAAAAAACACTTACAATAGACGAAGTAAAAAAATTTATTGAAACAAAACTAAAAGAACTGAATATACAAACAAAAGTTATAATCACACAAAAAGGACCGCCAAAAGCCTCGGTTGGAAAGATAACTGGGAAAATAAAGATAAATCCCAATTACGACTGGACAGAAAACCGACTTAAAGGCACCTTCTATCACGAAATAGCTGTTCACCTTGTAAGGAGCATAAATGGAGAAAAACAACAATATGGAATTTTTAAATTAGGAACCTCGGATTATCTGAAAACAGAAGAAGGACTTGCCACATTAAACAAATATATACATAAAGAAAATAAAATCATGTGGATGGGTGCGTTGAGAACCCTAGCTTTAGACTACGCTTTGACACATGATTTTCAATTAGTGTTCCAATTCATTAACTCAAAGCTCAATAATCCAGATTCCAGTTGGGAAATCACATATCATATTAAAAGGGGAATTGAAGATACGTCACAACCAGGGGCTTTTACAAAAGGACAATATTTTGAATGGGCTATCACAACAGCAGAAAAACTGAAAAAGAATAAAAAAGCTCTTGCGTATATATTCAATGGAAAAAGCGATATCGATACATTAGAAAAATTTACAAAACCATCTGGATTATACAAAGAAATGATTTCTGAAAAAGATTTGGAAGAATTTCTCAGAACAAATAAAAGAATCCGATCCTTAAACTAGCACTTCTTTATCTTAAAAAAAACCTGTTAAGTTTCATATTTAATTGATCCTTCGTATTCACAAGGACTTTCGAGAATCAAATTTACACCCTCAACAACACTAGTGAGAGGATTTTCAACAACATGACAAGACACTCCAAGTACATTTGTAAAAAATTTATCTATACCATAAAGAAGTGATGTTCCGCCAGATAGAACGATTCCCCTTTCGATAATATCAGAAGTCAACTCAGGAGGAGTTTTTTCAATTACCTTTTTGATCGACACAACCATCTCTTGTAAGACAGTTTTTATACTTTCGAGAAGATCATTTGAAGATATCTCTACCACAGTGGGTTGCCCTGAAATAGAATCGTTTCCTCTCACAGCCATCTTTTTAGGGTCACTAATATCAATTGCTGAACCAATTGTCATTTTTACCTTCTCAGCCATCTGTTCCCCAATCAAAAGATTGTGTTTCTGTTTCAAATACTTTTTTATTATTTCATCAATTGCATCACCAGAAACTCTTTTTGATTCAAATGTAACAAGCCCATTCATCGAAATAACTGCCACTTCAACAGTCCCCCCTCCCATGTTGATAATCATATTCCCTCCAGACATATTTATTGGCATATTTGCACCAACCGCAGCAGCAATTGGTTCTGGTATGAGTGCTATTTTACTCCCTCCAGCTCCTCTTGCGGCTTTTATAACTGCTCTTTCTTCTACAGAAGTAAGCCCTGCAGGAACTGAAAGCATAATCTCAGGCTTGAAAATATTAAATTTGCCAACCGAGAGATTTATAAAGCGTTTTAGGAGTGCCTCTGTAAGTTTATAACTGGCTATCACTCCCTGTCTTAAGGGTCTTTTAACAATTATATTTTGGGGGTTTTTCCCGATCATCTTTTTTGCTTCGCTTCCCACTGCTATTATTTTTTTAGAGTCTTTCATATATGCAACAACAGTAGGCTCTTGCACAATAATTCCCCTACCTTGAGCCAAAACCAAAGAATTAACAGTACCTAGATCAATTGCCAATTTTTGAATTTTCATCTCAAATCAATAATCATATTTAAAAATCTATACGATAATTTTAATCGACAAAACAAAGTTGGGCAAATATAATTATGACATTATTAATTATTAGACTATTTTCAGTTCTCTATTATCCACTGTCTACAAAAGTCGAGTATAATTACCCAACAAAATGAATAAGACAATATCTCCAAAAAAAAGAATACAAATAGGTTTATTCTCAATATTTTTTTTGTTTTTTTTGATTTGGGCCCTTCTTGCAGCAAATGGTAAAAAAATTGGAATTCTTCATTTATTTACAAAAGAACCTGAAATTGTGGTAGTTCAGACTGGAGGAATCAGGATTATAAATAAAGACCTCGTATCCGATATGAAAGCAAAATTGAATGACAAAAACGTAGAAATCAAAGAAAATCGGATAGAAAATTTAGAACCTGGCACATACAAACTAGAAATAATTCTTGAAGGCTTTGATTCTTGGATCAAAACTGTTCGAATTGATCCTGGAATTATAACGGAAATAAATCCTCTCCCATTTCCAAGTAATTTCAATCTTGAGGAAAAATTGACCGAGAATGTAAATATTGACAAGGTTTTTTATTCTGAATATGGTGACTACGTTTATTTTGTCGTCACAAAAGCTCCAAAAGGAATCGACAATGGGATATTTATGTTTCCATTATCAAAGATTCAATCAATTTTTAATACAAATGCGAACACACCAGTAAAAATTGCAAATTTAGTAACTCCAGTAAAAGAATATATTGAAAAAGAAAATTTTGAAATCATACCATCATCAGACAATAGAAAAATTATTCTAAAGAGTGAAAATATGGATCATCTTATTTTAA
>CAYSKC010000068.1:0-666 GCA_964431615.1 uncultured Candidatus Saccharibacteria bacterium | reverse complement strand
TTGACCAACCGTTTCTTGCCTTAGAAAATAACAAATACATATCAATTGAAAACCTATTAGGATACAGTCCACAAGAAATAACGTGGTTTAAAGGCTCTTCTTCTATAATCTTAAGACACAATAATCTATTGGCAGAGTTAATTTTGGACAGTGGAAAAGTTGTCCTAATTTCCTACGAACCTGATATAAAACCGGTTTATAGCGTAAACGGAGATGTTTTGATTTTTTATTCAAATTCAACCGAGGATATAATGATATATAAAAATGAAATAAAAGATAAAATAGTCCTCGAAAATAGAGACCTCCCAACATCAATCGAACAAATTATACTAGATAAAAATACCGGAAATTATTTAGTAATCAGATCAGATAATGACTATTATTTTCTTAGTATTGCTGACAGTTATATCAATCTAATCGACTCCAACATCAATCCTTTGGAATTCTCAAAAGATGGGACATGTCTTGTTTATGAAAAAGATGGAAGTCTTTTTAGCTATGTCACGAAAGAAATAAAACCAAAGAATGATTTTGACATCAAAAAAAACCTAATCCTCGAAAGTTATAACAATGAAGACACTGACATAAAAATTAACTCAAACTCATCGCATTTAATGATTTTTAAAGAAAATACCCTTGTAGTAAAAGACCTTACAGGCGAAAATT
>CAYSKC010000067.1:4792-5818 GCA_964431615.1 uncultured Candidatus Saccharibacteria bacterium | reverse complement strand
ACGTACAAATTAATATTTTCTTTATTGTGGGGATTCTATCTCTTCTTCTTATCATAATTCTGTTTTTGTCTGGAATTTTTAATCATAATAGGAATCGTTCATCTCTAAACGTTGAAATAAAACCTTTATCATTGGAGCCTTTAACAAGTGAATTACCATTAGACCCCGAACCAACCTTTGAAGGAACCATTGTACTTAGGTCAAGCGATGCATTGTATCTTACAAATCTTCAAACAATGGAAAAAAAGCTTATATATCAACTCAAAGAAGATGAATATTTTCCCGAACTGTACCAATACCAAGAATATGATGGAGTTTTTGAATATAGATCAAATATTTACTTTCTAATCCAAGAGAATGACTCTAATACTATTTACAAATATGATGCGGAAAACAATAATACACAAGAGGTTGTCAATCTAAAAATTGATCAGGTGTTCATGGGTCCAAATTATGTGGATGGTGATATTGAACTTAGCACCATAATTGATAGCCCTTATTATTTTCAACTACAAAACATTTATAACGATACTCCACACACCTCCTCCTTCACGATAACTAATATTTTTTCGTTAAAAGAGACAATGATTAATCCAGAAAATAACACTTTAGTTGATGGAATCTATGTATCCAAAGATTTTAAACAAATATACTACCAAACTAATACATGGGATAGGACTATTCTTAACTGTCACATATTTGAATTCGAAACTGGAGTTGATTTGGTGAATGAAAATGTTTCGGATACAGGTAGTTGTATGTATGAACAAACTACCGATCATCGATACTTTGTGAATAGAGAAAAGAATAATCTGTTCAAAATTTATTCAAATTCCCCAAACGAAGAGAAGAAGTTAATTGAATTGGACATAAAATATCCTCATTCGCTTGTTTATGAGTTTGATCCTGATTTGCAGAAAATATATTACTACGACAGAGAGAAAATATACTCTATCGATATAAAAACTGGAGACTATAACATATTCGATGATCAGCTTATGAATGATCGAATAAAGGGTGATATGA
>CAYSKC010000067.1:0-4782 GCA_964431615.1 uncultured Candidatus Saccharibacteria bacterium | reverse complement strand
TATGAAAAATTTTAAAATACTAGCAAATGATCTAGTAGTTTATCGCCTAAGAACTCACGATCAGTCCGGTTCAGTTTATGGCACTACATATATCAAGAAGGTTGGAAACAACAATATTAAGAAGTTAGACATGTCATATACTGACTTTTCAAATACTGTACCTATAAACTTTGATTATTCGAGGGAATGATTTTTTCTGTAACACTTTCACCCAATTTTGCGTCATACTGGTAATATGAAAATAAATACAATCAAAAAAATATTTAGTGTCGTCTTGTACTTTCAAGCAGGTGTCTTTGTGGCACTTCTGTTTTTATATTTTGGAAGTGAAATTACGCACAATTTCCGACTCACAAGATCTATTGTTGATAGATCTCAAGGAGATTTGAACAAGATATCGAAAATTGATTATTATTATTCCAAGGATAATTACAATGTTTACTTCAAAGATGTATTGGTAAAAGGTGCCGACCCGGACACATTTGAGATTCTTTCCAAAACTTCATACGCTACGGACAAAAAAAATTGTTATTTTGAAGGAAAAAAAATTTCTGGGATTGATACAAAATCTATTCATTCAATCAACAAAAAAGAAATAGACGATAACAAAGAAACAATTGCTTATGACTATATTGCTGATTCAAAACATATATATTTCAAAGGAGAACAGGTACTGGGAGATCCAGAAACTTATCTTGTTCTGAGAGATGGAAATAATCCAATAGCAAAGGACAAGAACAATATATACTTCAAAAATACGATTGTCCAAGATGCTGACCCAGATACATATGAGCCTATTGGCAATATCACAGGGATAGGAATTCTATACATAAGTAACGATCGTGCTTTTTTAAATGATGATTTACTAGAAAATATTTCTACAAAAGATTTAAAGATATTGAACACAATGAATTCAAAATACGGACGAAAATTTGAAAATATTGACGGTATTTATCATATTGACTACTCAAGAGAAAACAGACAGCCTGTTATTTTTGAAAATAAGGATTGGAACAAACCAGACAGTTACTTCTTTCTTCCTGATGATTTAGACAATAATGATATTGCACAAACCACAGAACATTACGTAATATATGACGATCAAGTGTATTATACGAGATCATATATCTCAAAAACTATTGTAAACCCAAATCTTTACAAAATACCAGAAGCAGATGCAAAAAGCCTCTTGATTTTTCAAGTAGATCTGTGGGATCGGCTTTTCACAGATACTAGTGACTATTATGATTCTGCTATTGCTGTTGACAACAAACATCTTTATTTTCAAGGAAAAGTTGTTGAGGGTATTGATGGTGCCTCATTTGATATTCCAAAAATTGATGCAAATTCATATGATTATCTTTCATCTTATCAAGGGTTTTATTTCACTGACAAAAACGGAGTCTATTTTTTCAGACGTTTGGGTATTGAATCAGCATCCTATTGGGTTGAAAAGGTTGTAGATGCCGACAAAGACAGTTTTCAAGTTTTGTCCAAAAATGCATTAGCAAAAGACAAGAACCATGTTTACTATGAAAGCACAGTCATTGAAGGAGCAAATCCTGAAAGCTATAAAGTGATTGGACCCGACGGTCTTGCTCAAGATGGGAGCAAACTTTTTTACTATAACTATTATGTGCCTGGTGTAGTCTTGGATGATTCATACGATTATAAAAATATTTCAAAAAATTCAATACCAAACTACACAAAATCAGTTATGTATTCAGTTAATTCAAGTCAGTATCAAGGAGATATTCAACTTCGCGGTATAACTGTTAATCCTATTACAAATGAAAATTTGGACTAAAATTCAATCCTTGAATAAAAAACAAAAAAAATTATTGTCTCTATTGATAATTGGATTCTTTGTATTAATTGTATTGATTGGAATTGTTTTATCCAATCTAAACAACCCTTCAAAATCCAAATCTCCTTACGATTTTTTGAAGTATGCTTCGGCAATCACAGAGACAATCGAGCTCAAAAACGAGACAAACAGATCATATACTATACATGAAAATATCACGAACATCGGCTATTCATTTAAAGATTGGAATATTTATGGTCATGGAGTTGAACTTCCAGTCACAGATTTTTCAAAATTTCAGATTATTTCCAATGATTTCTATAGATATGATGGGAATATTTATGGATACAATGAATCAGTCTGGGAGAAGAGAAATGATATGAGTGAAGATGAAATAATTGAGGATATGAAAAACAAAATGAATTTGATCGGTTATTATTGATCTGACTCATAAAAACCAATGAAATTGAAATCAACGCTCCAACAAACACACTTTTTTGTACAAAAAATACAAAACTATTCCGAAAGTTGAACTTATTCAAGATAAATACTATAAAATATTTATGAAAATTTCCTAATTCAGTTTTGTCGGTAAATGCAAAATAATTTTCCTGATTTAGAAAAGAATGGCTATAAAGAAGTAACTCTATTTATTTCCAATATGAGTGAAGATGTATGGTCATTTATCCAAGCATTTGATGATTATACTGTCAAAACCCACGAAATAGTTGAGAATGCAAACCTTTCAGATCAACATTTGATTGGCTGTAGCGACGAAAGAAATTTGATTTTTATCGCTCCCCAAAAAATCGAAGACGAGTTTATCACCTATTTCAAAAATTTGTTTGGAATCTCCCACTTACTAGTATTGTCACCAGATAAACATACTGGAGAGACTAGTATTGACCTCGTAAAAGATGGACGATTGTTTGATCATGTTGTTTCGATCCTCAAAAGATACGAAAAAGTAAATTTGAAGAGCTATACTTCTTCATACCAGTTTTATGCTTTGAAAAACAAACTGGTTGAGCTTGGTTTGAATGTTTATACACCAGAAGCTCCACAGGATGAATCTGCATGGACAGTTAATTTCTTTGGAAGCAAGGCAGGTATCAGACAACTTGCACAGATAAGTGGCATCGAAGAACCTGATTTTCAAGTACCTGATGGGCTGATTTGTATGGGAATATTTGAAGCCTCTAGAATTGCTGCAAATAAATATGTAAAAAATCATGGTGTCGTACTCAAAACAAACAAAGGACACGCCGGTGCAGGAGTTCTCATTTTCCGTGATGGAGATTTGCCAAACGACTACCATAGTTGCCAAAAAAAACTTGAGTACATAATGAGTCAAGACTCGTATTGGAAGTTATTTCCAGTAGTAGTCGAGGATTATGTAAATGTCAATTACAAAGTTGGAGGAGGTTTTCCTAATACTGAATACAAAATCAAAGGAAATGGAGATATAGATCTTCTCTACTATGGAGGATTGTTTGTAAACGACAAAGGGGTATTTCAGGGAATGGAGATCGGGGAAGATGTATTTGATGATAGATTTTTGGCAACTATTATCGATTTTGGATACTATATTGGAGAACAATATTCTAAAGAAGGATATCGAGGATATTATGATGTTGATATGATTGCAGGAAGAAATGGGAAACTCTATGTATCAGAATCAAATACCAGAAGAACGGGCTCATCACATGTTTATCAAGCCATGGCGAAACTTCTCGATGATGATTTTGTTGATAATACCTACATAATTACAAACAACATTCACTATAGAACAAACAAAACATATATCAAATTCGATGAATTGATTTCCAAAACACACGATATTCTATTCAACAAAATTAGAAATGAAGGAGTAATTTATTCTTCTGCCAATATACTCACACAGAATGCTGTAGGATATGCAATAGTATCTCCAACCAAGAAAAGAACAACAGAGATATACAATACTCTCTGTCAAAGGCTTGAACTAGTAAGATAAAAATTCGTATTTAGTAATCTCAAAATGGTATAAAATAATTGCATATTTACTTCAATCTTTATTGAACATGGGAACAAAAAAGTTCACGATTCTCCATTCAAACGATATGCATGGTGATTTTTTTGCAGAAGACAAGAAAGAAAAGGAAAAACTTGTAGGTGGTCTTGCGCTCCTCTCAGGATATATCAACAAAGTTCGAAAGGAGGAAAAAAATGTTTTGTATGTAATAGCAGGGGATATGCTCCAAGGCTCCATAATTGATACCGAATACAAAGGTATTTCAACTATTGAACTTATGAATTATCTCTCCCCCGATGTTGTGACAGTTGGAAATCATGAACTTGACTATGGACTCCCCCATCTTCTGTTTCTTGAGAAAATGGCAAATTTTCCCATAATCAACGCAAATCTCTATATCCGACACTACAATAGAAGAATCATGAACCCGTATAAAATAATCAAAAAAGACGGATTTGATATCTTGTTTACAGGAGTTATCACAAACAAAATAATTGATGCATTGAAGCAAGATAGTTTGATTGGAAGTTTTGTGACACTGGAAGAAGCAAAAGATGAGGTTGGGAAAATTTGCAATGCTTACAAAAATGACGATATAGATCTAACAATACTTCTCACACATATAGGGTTTGATTCTGACAAAGAACTTGCAGATATGCTTGATCCAGCATGGGGAGTTGATATGATAATCGGTGGACACTCACACACAATTCTTGAAAAACCCGAAAAGATTAATAATATACTAATTGCACAAGCAGGGGTTGGGACGAACCAAATTGGGCGATTTGACATCACAGTTGATGATGATACAAACAAGATAGTTGATTATCAATGGAAACTGATAGAAATCAATGATGACATAGCAGAACCCGATAGAGACCTTGAAAAGTTTATTGATTCTTTTCAATCAGTTGTCAATGCAAAATATTTGGCTGTGATCTCAAAACTCGCAAAAAAACAC
>CAYSKC010000066.1:0-5823 GCA_964431615.1 uncultured Candidatus Saccharibacteria bacterium | reverse complement strand
TTGATTTTGCTGCAAATTTCATTTCAAATCCGAACGAAGGAAATGATTGGAAACAATACATTCTTGACAATTCTCTAAATGGGGCAATGATAGAAAATTTCCTTCTCGACTGGGGCGATGGACCATACAATGATTATATTGATATCGAAAATCAAATAAATACAATATCTAGTTGGGTCGAAAGTGATAGATTTGTTTTTGTAATGAGTCCATCAAATATGGATCTGGGACAGATAGAGTTTGACAAAGAAGCAAGGTACACAATGTCGGCATTTCTACTTCTCACAGATGGGAAAAACTCTAGCTACAAACTAGTTAACAGGAAAGATGGAAACGATAACTATAATCAGTATTATGAATATCCAGAATATTTTTTTGGACTTGGAAAACCACGTGGAAGAAGATATCAAATCTCAAAAAATCCAGTAGTTTTTCGACGCGATTTTGAATGTTTACAAACTTCACCGGAATAGTAAAAACAGGACATATATGTTTACATGTTTTGTAATAAAATATTGAAATCGAAGTAGTATGGAAAAAATTGCTATCATAGGACTTGGCATAATGGGCAGAGGTATAGCTCTGGTACTTTCCCTATCATTAAAGCAATCATAGGACTTGGCATAATGGGCAGAGGTATAGCTAGAAATCTTTTGAAAAATGGTGTTGAAGTTTATGTCTGGAATAGAACCAAAAGTGTCTCTCAGACAATTGAGAAAGAAGGAGCAATAGTCTCAAAATCTCCCAAAGAAGCCACAAAAGAGGCTAACATTGTAATTGAGGTTACTGCAAACGATGAATCGTCGAGAGAAGTTTGGCTCGCGTCAGATGGGATTCTTGAAGGCTCAGATAAGGACAAAATCCTGGTTACCTCAGCTACATTATCAGTAGCTTGGGTAGATGAACTTGCTTCAATTTGCAAAACAAAGAATTTCAGATTTTTGGATATGCCTCTGACAGGTGGAAGAATAGCCGCAGAAACTGGGACTCTCACACTTTTGGTTGGAGGAGACAAAAATACACTTGATGAAATTACTCCTATACTAAATTTTATCTCTTCACAGATTTATCATTTGGGTTCTATAGGTGATGGAATGCGATTTAAATTAATATTGAATTTCCTTCAAGCTGTCCACATAATTGGGTTTAATCAAGCAATACAGATAGCAAAAAAAAACAATATGAATTTAGAAAAGGTAAGCAAAATATTTGTAGAAAACAGACCCGGAGGAAAAATTACGGAAATAGGACGAAATGCGTATTTCAAAACACCAGATCCCATCACATTTTCAATAGAATGGCTAACCAAAGATTTAACTTATGCAAAAGAACTAGCTGGAAATTTAGATGTATCGTTACTTGATGATGTGTTAAAAATTTACAAAAATGGAGAAGGAGACAGAGACTGGGCGGATGTGAAAGAAATTATCTAGAGTCCTGCTTTCATTTTGATTGAGCTTACAGAGGATTTAAAGGTCTGATTATTTGAAAATTATTTGAGAAATGAATTATGATATATTATCCAAAGATAACGAATTATGAATTTAGTTTTTTTCTAGCCATTACTTATTACGAATTCCAAGTTACAATATTTAAATTCAATCATATTTTCAAGATAGCGCCCATTCTTTAGGATAATCATGAGCAAAAACAAATAAATGCCGAAGGCTCAAAGCAAAAACAATACTTTGGTCTTCGAGGTAAAGTATTTTATTTATTAATTTTCAATAATGAATCAGAGTAAATATGGTTTCATGGATAAGATCGAGAAGGAAACACTCGAAAATACCGACTATAGAAGGGTAGTGTACACAGGGAAAATGCAACTTGTATACATGTCAATCAAACCTGGTAATGATATCGGTGCAGAAATTCATGACGATCATGACCAATTCTTCCGATTCGAAGCAGGCAAAGGAAGAGTGATTATCAATGAAGAAGAATTTGAAGTTGGTGATGGTGACGCAGTTGTGATCCCAGCTGGGGCAAACCACAATGTGATAAATACATCAACAACAGAAGATCTAAAGCTATACACAATTTACGCCCCACCAGAACACCCATCAGATAGAGTGCAACACGAGAAACCAGAAATAGAATAAAAATTTAAGATTCAAGATTTAAGATTCAAGATTTAAGATTTAAGAATATAAAAATACATATTTATAATACTGTATATAAAACAGTATGTTTTTTGTTCTTAATTCATATTTTTGAATTCTCCATTTTACATTCTTCTGTTATAATTATTTGTGCTATGTTAAATTGGTGTTAGTGTGTTTGAATCCTCTGATACCTCGAGTAAGTTTTTTCTTAGTCCGTAGCATGTTAGTTAATTTGTTAGGTATTTCCAGTAGATGGAAAACAAGTTATTCGTCGGAAACCTCTCATGGGGTTCAACCGAAGATTCCCTAAAAGCCTTTTTTGAACAGGCTGGAGAAGTTGTTGAAGTAAATATCATTAAAGATAGAGCTACCGACAGATCCAAGGGATTTGCCTTCGTAGTCATGGCTACGGCAGAAGGTAAAGAAGCTGCGATGAAATTGGACGGCCAAGAATTGGACGGAAGACCAATTAAAATTGCAGAAGCACGACCACCAAAGAATGATAGATAATTCAAAGTGATCATAAGCCCTCGTTTCGAGGGCTTTTTTGTTTCTATGGGATATTGATATAATCACATGTTGAAAAATTGATGATGAACAAGAAACCAGAAATAATAACAATGGATGTTAATCCGATTGAGGGAGATATCCCTTATGTTGAATATTCTGCATCAAGAGACCAATTTTTTGAAGAAGAACCAGTACTGTTCCGTCTCCCACAAAATTTACCGGGAAATCCATTAGATTTGAAAAACAAACCTATTGTTCTAATTTCTACAGATTGGGACCCCAAGGAACAAAAAGTAAAAATCAAAAACACCTATCTCTCTGCCCTAGAGCAAGTTGGACTTCAACCAGTTCTCGTCTCACCCACCACAAAAAATGAAAAAATCCCTGAAATTTTTGATCTTTATGATATCTCAGGTTTGATGCTGATTGGTGGGGACGACATCACTTCAGATGATACAAAAGAAAATATTTCAAGAGATAGATTTGAGAAAGCACTTTTGACAAAATCACTTGAAATTGGTATTCCTTTTTTGGGAATATGCAGAGGACATCAAATGCTTGGTATCCATCTTGGAGCTTCACTCGATAAACACATTGGTGACACACATAGTCCCAAAAGTAGAAAATACAGTGATCTTCCAGAAACAACTCATGAAATAACAGTATCTGATGAACGTCTCAAAGAAATTCTCAAAACCGACTCTACATTTGTAAACTCTGCTCACCACCAAGCAATAAATCTAGAATCTTTAGAAAAAATTGGCCTCAAACCAGGTGCTTTATCACCCGATGGAGTAGTAGAGGCATTAATGCCAAATGTTGGAACATTTACTCTGGGCATTCAATCCCACATTGAAGCAATGATTGATCCTGAGACTCGTGAACTACATGACACATCTAAACGAGTTTTTGAATCTTTTGCAAACGCAATAAAAGCAACAAAAAATATTTAACAAAAGAATTGTTTTAATTTTTTCGTAAACTTGCTCTCAAACCTTCCAAAATATACCAACCTGCAAATAGGTGAAAACCAATACTTAAAAAATCCATCACAAGAAAAAACAACAATGTATCGAGGCCATATAAAATAATAGTTATCCAAAATGCCCAAGCGTTTCCTTTTTTTGCAAATATTGAGAGCCCAATAAATATCAAAGATATAAAAATTGAAAAAATAAATGAAACTACTATACCTCCTGTTCCAAGTTTCATTGAACCAACTATACCCTCAAAAAGCTGGGTAACTCCAAGCCCTATGACAAAACTAATCCCTCCCCCGACATAGAAAACAACACTATTGATAAGTGACAGGACAGCAATTGATTTGATCCAAGAAGAAGCTCTTATGATTTTCAAAATATCAGGATCCATTGCAACTTGATTTTTTTCAAAATTATTTTCTGGCATTTTTTATAAGTAAAATCATCAGATTATAACAAATTGAACTTTTCATTTTTCTGTTTAAATTTTGTACAACAAGTTATAATTTATGTAGATAAATGAATAATGATGAGACCAGGGGAAATTCCACAAAACATGTCAGCTTTCAACCCATATTACAATATTTGGTCTCCATATCCAGCCATTTACATGCCATTTGGGTTTTTTCCAAGACCCCAGATACAGACCGAAATTTCTGCTGTATCAAAAGATATTTTGGAAAAAGTTGATCTGAGACCCTCAGAAAATTTTGAGCAACTCTCAAAGCAGAGGTTAAATCTTGCAAGTAGCCTTGCTTCGGTAAATATTTTGGAAAGTGAAACTCCACAACTAGTGCTAGCATTTGGACCAAATTCGTCGGGCAAAAGTACGTTTCTCAAACAAACAAAAGAAATATTGGAAGAGAATGGTCTAAGTGTTGTTGTTTTTAAATCGAGACAAGACACAAGAGGAAACGATCCAAACAAAGCATGGACTAGAACTGGGGATTTTCCAGCTATCCCAGTCAATCATATTTCGGAAGTTATGAACTTTTTGAACTTAGCAAAAGACAAAATTATTGCACTAGATGAGACACAGCTTCTAGGAAAACCTGAAGAAATTTTGGAGTTTATCAAGACAGCAAAACAAAACGGCTTTTCGGTCATAGCAGACATTTTGAGCAGAGATCTCAATGGAGATGAACTTGATCACACGCAGACTATACTTAGCGAAGCTTCTATGGCATTTGAACTTGAACCATATGATAGAATCGATCCCTCAAAACCCGCAGATCATACTATGCTGTGTGTTGCAGTTTCTTCCAAAGGTGAGATATTGGATTCAGATACATCAAAAGGATTCTATGAGAACATGTCTTCCCAAGAAAGAACAAACGTTGCAAACAAACTTATCTCAATGGAAAATGGACATAGATTCGTCATCAAAAAACCCGAAGGCTTTTCTGGTGTCCAAACTGCAATTCTTCTTCCATCAGCCTATGAAGACAAAAAGGTAGTCCATCACCCTGATAGATATGTCCCAGTCTCAAAAGAAACCTTCCAAAAAATTTTTCAAACTATTGGATTTCAACCTCCAGAGATCAAACCAAAAAAAGATTATTCAAAATACCAAAATGTCACAAATTGGGAAAATTTTGATCTTGGGTACACAAAACAAGAACCCAAACCACCTGAAAAATTGAAACCAGTAATTATTTTCAAATAAATTTGATAGAAGTAGCAGGGGGGTAATCAATACAAAATTCATTGATAAGCTGGGTTCACCAACTCAAAATTTGATTTAGAAACTCAAAAATCTTGAAATTGATTCAAAAAAAATACTTACAATTTTTATTGTATTGAAAATACTCCCAAAACAAACCACGGAACTTATACTTATCTCCATAAGTTAAAGACTTTTTTTGGTAACTCCATATGCTCCAAGTCCCCAGAAAAAGCCCCATTTAATCACTCCAAAGACAAGAGGTAAGAAACAACAAATACTTGCAACACTTACATCTGTTATTGAACTCTGGATAGTATCCAATAAACTAAAAATAAATGATATATATACAACTGGAATCAATGCATACATTGAAATTTTGAAACTTTTCTCAAAGGTATTGTCCTGCTTCATGATAGATAGCACTAGTGCTCCAATTATTGTTACTAGAAATACTATAAACAACTTTGTGACAAATTGCCATAAAAATATAAAGAGTGGTGCCACACATATCATGACCAACCCAAAAGATTGAATATATTGGGATACAATTTCCCCATCAAAA
>CAYSKC010000065.1:0-5874 GCA_964431615.1 uncultured Candidatus Saccharibacteria bacterium | reverse complement strand
GCAATAGGAAGATCATAGGCTGATCCTGTTTTTGGAATATTTCCAGGGGCAAGATTCACCGTAAGTCTCTGATAAATAAATTCAGCATATGAATTTTTTATTGCTGAGAATACGCGTTCTTTTGATTCTTGCACTGCTTTGTCAGGAAGCCCAACTATATTGAACTTGTGCATACCCCTTTGAATATCAACTTCCACTTCTACAAGGTGAGCATCAAGTCCTATTGTTGTAGCTGAATTCAACTTAGCCAACATTTACTTTGCAAAATAATGAAGACTATACCAGATATAATTCTTTTTTGAATTGTATTGCAATACAATTTCGAAAAAAAAAGAGCGGGGTAGACCCGCTCAGATCTTGAATGAAAACTAATTTTTCTTTTTTCTTTTTACGACCTTAACTATCAATACAACAACTATTACAACTGGTGCTATAAAAGTTAGGGGCACCAAAGACCACATCAATGCACTTGCCCAAAATTTCAGGACATAAAGTAGAGTGTCTGCCACATCTTTCCAAACACTTCCTATACTGCTTCCATCTATTTCGGATGTTAGATATACAATTACTGTCGAAAATTCTGTTTCCTTTTTTAGCTGTGTTTCATTGTTTTGATCAAACTCAAGTGAGTTCTTCATACTCATCAATTCATTTTTTTCTTCATTTGTGAGTACGTTTTTTGCCTCCAATTCCTCAATTTTTGCCTGAGCATTGGAAATACGCTCTTGTACCTCGGTAAGTTCGCTCTGTTTATCTAGTATTTGAATACTTTCAGATGATACTTCTCCCAAACCCCTGACAAAATTTGCAAATTCATCAAAAACTTCAACTGGCACTCTTACTACAATATTTGCATAACCATAATCTGTTGAGAAATTCACATCAGAACTTTTGAGATATCCACCTAAAGCACTTATCTTTGAAGTAAGTTCTATATACTTAACACTTAAATCCTCGACACCTACATTGATATAG
Source organism: uncultured Candidatus Saccharibacteria bacterium (assembly GCA_964431615.1). Taxonomy (GTDB): domain Bacteria; phylum Patescibacteriota; class Dojkabacteria; order B142; family WJKM01; genus CAYSKC01. The sequence continues at coordinate 4,899 of CAYSKC010000065.1, read as the reverse complement.
GCTTCTCTAAGTTGAGCCCTCTCATCTTGAGTAGTTACTATATCTTCTTTAGTGTTTTGGTATAAAGGAGGGACATATCGATCTTGCTCGTTATTTTCCAAACCTAACAAAACTGGTGCGGGAGCAATCACATGTTTTCCATCCATTATTTCAAAATCTTGATTGGTAGCTGAAAGACCTTCATCTTGCATTATTCCGCTCTCATTTTCTCCAGCAAATCCAGCTTCCAAACTTTTATTCTGGGAATCGTAAGGAGAAATAACCAAATCACGAGCATCTTGTCTAACAAAACCAAATGACATAAAAACAATTGGTACTATCAAGAACATACCCAACGCAAAGAATCCACCTAAAGCCCAGAAGAGTTTTGATTTAAATACGTTCATTGAAGAATAATAAAAATTAGATTCTTTTTTGCCATATTCTCTAGAAAATATGACATTTGCTACCCTTTGTTTCTGCAGTTTTGAGGGAGCTAAATTATCTGATATCTTGTTTAATTTTTTTTCTAGTTGTTCAAATTCATTCACTTATTTTTTTCTTTCAATAAACTATGTAAAATCTTAAGAGTTCTATGTGCCACAACCTTTACATTTGATACAGTCAAACCCATTGTTTTACTTGTCTCTTCTACACTAAATCTCGAAAAATACCTTAATTCGATTACTTCTCTTTCTTTTGGTTTTAAAAGACTCATGGCTTCTCTAACCCTTCCCAACAATCCCCGTTTTTTTAAATCTCCATTTTCTTGTTCTTCGTCTTCAGGCATTTGTTCATCTAAATAAACAAGTTTTGCTTTGTCTTTGTAATGTTCAAAAACCAAATTTTTTGCAATAACATAAACATATGTTTTGAAACTTGAATCACCACGAAATCTAGCCAAATTTTCAAAAGCCCTAATAAATGCTTCAGATACAATATCCTCGCAAACAGCATTCGACTCCACCTTAAACCTTACATATTTATAAAGAGCGTCAAAACATGATTCATACAAAACCCCAAGGGCTTCTCTGTCGCCAGCTTTTGCTTTTTTTATAATTAAATCTTCTTTGACCAAGTGTAAATATTTTGAATAACCGTCTAGACATCAATTTTAATCTACTTCAAATTTCACTTCAATTATATAGATTCAATAAGTTACAAAAAGAAATGAAAATTTGAAAATACAGAAAAACCAAACAAAGGAAAGAAAAGAAAGTTCAAGCAAAAAAATAAGAAAAAAAACTATACCTAGAAGTACTTATACTGAGTATTCGAGTATCAAGATTCTAAATTCTGTATTCAATATTCTTAAATCATAAATCATAATTCATGATCATAATCGCATCTATAATCAGTCTTTCACTCTCGCCATTTTCGCAAGTTTGAATACGTAAAAGAGGGTAAGAAGATTTCGAATTATAAACTGAGGTATCGCCACCTCCTACAATATTTTTTGAAATGATTTTATACTCAAAAACATGACCATCGTACTCAACATAAACCAGATCACCAAGTTCTAATTCCCCCAATCGAGAAAGATAACCATGCTCCCCATACCTATGACCAAAAATATAGGTTATTCCCTTGTTTTTTTCATAAACCTGGTCTGGAAACAAAGTATACTTTCCATGAGCCAAATTTCTCTCTAGAACCGGCCCATATTCGTCCAAACTCCTCGGATCGATATTTGGCTCAACTTTTTTATCCAAATTAATTTTAGGTATCCCAAGATTGAAATTTTGTAAGGGTATTTTTTTTTCTTTTACAGGGGAAGTATTGTTTTGAATCTCGAACTCCTCAATTTTGATTTCAAATACTTTCTCAGATAATAAAAATTCATCTGCAAAAACAAAAAAACCATATGAAAAACAAAATGGTATCACAAAAAACACTATTGTAATTATTGATCTCAGTAGTAATTTCCACATACATTATTATACTATAGTATGTATTTTTTTTCAGTTTAAACATTGACTTATATATATTCGATTCTGTTATAATCCATCAAACTTATAACCCATAGCCAAGGTGACCATTGAAGAGATCAAAAAAGCAAAGCAAATACTTCTCGTAACTCCAGATCAAATGTTTCTGGATCACGTAGTATCTACTATCACGCTTGCTGAAGCCCTTACAAAATTAGGGAAAAACGTCCGTATACTCTCTAATTCCAATCTATACAAAAAACACTTCAAAGAAGATTTCCCAGAAAGAATTACAAAACTCGAAAACATAATTACGAGCAATAACTATGAAACTCTTTTTCCAAATGACAAAGAAATTAAAGATATTAAAGTTGAAAAAAACTCCAAAGGTTTTCGCGTTATAGTTGAAACAAAATCAGGGAATCTAAGAACTGCAACTACGAATTTCAAAAAGGAGATGGTAAAGTTTGATCTAATAATTCTTATCGGTTTTACAAAATACAACAATTCAAAAGAATTCTTCAAATCAAATGGAAACAAGTTTTCCAAAGCACCTATTCTACTTTTTCATTATGGTGCTAGTGAGGTAAAAAGCAATTTTAGATATATTGTTAATTCTAGCTCCCTTTCAGAAGTAACAACAGGCCTTATCAAAGAACAAAATATTGAGATTGATTCTGACCTTGCAACATATTTAATCTCTGGTATTCTCGACAATACACAAAATTTACGAATCAACACAAATGCTCACACAATATCTTCAATTAATGATCTAATATGCACTTTCAAAGGTAATTTCGACAAAGCTAGAGAGCTAGTTTCAAAATTTCATGGGGAAGTTAATTCGATTTGGTATCAACTTGTTTTTGAAAATTTAAAAGTTGAGAAAAATTTTGCCTACTCTTATATTCAAGACGAAAGGATAACAAGTGAAACAATAGGAGAGCTGAGACAAGAAGACAAAGTACCGTTGTCAAGACTAACAAACAATTCCGTTTCTCTGATCCTCATAAACCTAGGAAAAACGCTTCATGGATTTTTGAGCGTGAATGATCCAAACCTTTCAGCACTTGAATTCACCCAGGGATTTTTTAGGGTAGGGGACAGAAGATTCGTTCAATTCTGGACAAAGGAGAAGAAAAGTTTGATTATTGAATATTTTAGAGAAGAACTTGGTATTACGAAAGAATACTTTGCTGACCAGAAACAAAAACAAAGTTTTGTCGGAATAAACTTGATCAAAGAATCAACCGGATTTACACCAAAACCAGGCCTTGACATGAACCTCAATTCCAAACACCAAACTCCAAATATCAAAGAAAATACTTCTTCACTAATTCAAAATGATCAACAATCAATTGAGAATAAAAAAGTAAGAAGTAAAGAACTAGAAGAAAAGAATGAAAATCAAAATTCAAAGACCGATATTCAAGATTCACTTTTAGAGCAAACCGACCAAAAAGAGAGTCAAAATGAAAGAAAATTAGAAGAGTTATTGCTTGAGACTAAAAATAACGTAAGTTTTGAAGAAAACAAATCAGCAAACTCACTTGAACCGAACTCAACCAAAGAAATAAAAATTGAAAGTAGTTCAAACAAAATTGCTCAAATCGAGTCCCTGCTTCTTGATGACAAATTGGTTACAAAACAAAATACATTGGCTCAGTTAGCTCCCGATCAAATAGGGAAGGAATCATTGACAGAGAATGCTTCAATCCAAGTTCAGTCAAAACCAAGTGAAAAAGAACAAGAAGCAATAGATCCTCTTCCACAGGTTTCATACACACCACAAATATAAATATTGCATACTTGATTATTGTACGTCTCCTTCGACAATACCTTCGCTTTGTCCTTGTAGAAAAGACTCAACATCGCTTATCAAAACATCCCTTGGTTTACTACCTTTTTGGGGACCAACCACGCCATGTTCATAAAGTTCGTCTAGAAGTCTAGCTGCTCTATTGTACCCAACACTAAGCTTCCTTTGGATCAAAGATGAAGAACCCTTTCCAGAATTCACCACAACTCTAGCAGCTTGTGCAAAGAGTTCATCATCAGAAAACTTTGATGAATCAAGGTCACCTCCCTGTAAATCCGATTCGCTTTGGAAATTTGTAACTTCTATTCCAAACTCCAAATCATCTGGAGTCTGGTCTTTTATGAAAGAAACAACCCTAATAACTTCATCCTGTGCAACGTAGGGTCCTTGTATTCTTGTAAGTCTGTTCTCTCCTGGATTCTTGAAAAGTAGATCCCCTCGACCAAGAAGCGACTCAGCACCTATTTGGTCAAGAATAACTCTTGAATCAATTTGAGTTGTCACGCTCATCCCAATTCTCCCTGGAATATTTGCTTTAATAAGTCCTGTTATAACATCAACCGACGGTCTCTGTGTAGCCAATATCAAATGTATTCCAGTAGCCCTTGCTTTTTGGGCAAGTTTGACAATAGATGCTTCCAAATCTGCACCATTTCTACTCATCATCATATCAGCCATCTCATCAATCACAATCACTATGTACGGAAGTGCTATGAATCCGCGTTTTTTGTTGTAGTCCTCGATATTTCTAACTTGATTCTCTCGAAATTCTGTATAACGTCTTTCCATTTCTACGATACACCATTTGAGAGCATTGTTGACTTTGTCCATATCAGTGATGACAGGAGTCAGAAGATGTGGAATACCATTGTAATCAGAGAATTCAACTTGTTTTGGGTCTACCATAATAAGTTTAACTTCATCAGGACTCTTTTTCATCAAAAGCGACATCACAAATGAATTTGTAACTACTGATTTTCCAGACCCAGTTGCTCCAGCAATAAGCAAATGTGGCATTTTTTGGATATCTGCAAGAATGATCTCTCCGGCAATATCACGTCCAATTGTTACCATCAAATGACCCTCATCCATCTTTGGAGTTTCAACTAGTTCGCGGAAAGTAATCATCTGTCTTTTTTCATTTGGAACTTCTATTCCAACAAAACTCGTCCC
>CAYSKC010000064.1:0-6050 GCA_964431615.1 uncultured Candidatus Saccharibacteria bacterium | reverse complement strand
CAATTATTTTTTCCAATCAAAGCAAAGAAACAGAGGAATTGTTTAGAGGTGAGATATTTCCTTGCAATGTTCAGTACATGGGGTTATTCAAGGATCATCGGGACAATACAACATACTTGTATTTTTCTAGGCTTTCTCTAAACAAAGATTTCAATGGTATATATGTTTACAAAATTGTTCCGAAAAAAAATCTTCTTAACAATGGTGATTTTTCCAAATGCAGTACAGAGGGTTGGAATATTTTGGATGATACAGAGGTGTCAGTAAAGAGAGATATTTTTAATGCCACAGATTCGAATTGTTATCTTTTGATTGATTGTGAGGAAAAAAATTGTGAATCAAACAAAATCGGTTTTTTTCAAGAGGTTCAAGTTCCAGATGGAATTGGTGCAAATGGAGTTTTGTTTGATGTCAAAATGAAGTCAGAAGGAAATGGAGATAGCAAAATTTTTATAAGGATCGAACAACTTGATTCTGCAAAAAAGAACGTATCTGAACCTTTAATTATTGAAAAAGAAGTTCGTGAAAGGTACAAAAGCACAGACACAAAGTTCAAATTGGATAAAAACACCAAGTTTATCAAACTTTCGTTTTCTATAAAGGATCATTTAGAAAAAATCAGTTCTTATTTTTTTGACTCAGTCAAACTATTTTTGATCAATGATTTAGATGAGCCGATTACATTATCTTTGTTGAATATTGATATTGATCTGGACAAAGATGAATCGATAGATATTGTCGATTTCAAAATATTTTATGAGGCATATGATAATTTCCAAGAAAACAAGAAGCTTGAGAAAAAATTTGATTTAAACAATGATGGAGCAATAAATGAGATAGATTATGAAATATTTGTTGCTAAATACAAAGATTCATAGTTTTATGGTTTTTTTAAAAATTCTGTCAAATTTTTAAAGTCTTTCAAAAGCACTTCAAGTTTTTCAAGCGAATAAGTAGCTGTAGCGGGGTGAAACATAGGTATTATGTTTATCTCTCCATAACTTGCTTTTGTTTTAAATAATTTTCCATGACAGACGGAAATTTTTTCAATATTTTTGAGATTATATAAATTGAAAAGATGTTCCATCGAATATCTTCCTAGAGCTACAATAACTTTTGGTTTTATTATTTCTAGCTGTCGAATTAGAAATGGTGCATATGCTTCAATTTCTTCTGGAAGTGGGTCTCTGTTTTCTGGTGGTCTATCTTTGAGAATGTTGGTTATATAAATATCTTCACGTTTAAGATCAATACTCTCAAATAATTTATCCAAAATTTTGCCTGCATTTCCTACAAAAGGTCGACCGGTTTTTGCTTCATTAAATCCCGGCGCCTCTCCTACAAATACTATCTTTGCAAAATGATTACCCTGCCCTATTACTGGATAAAAATTATGAAATTTTCTATATTGATAAAGAGGGGAATTTATAAATTCCAGTATTTCTTCTTTAATTTTTTTTAATTTTTCCGTATTTGAAATCAAAATTTGATTACTCAAGTTTGCAAATATTTGAAACATTGGTTTTGTGAGAAAAGTTTTCTCTCAAAAGTTCTACATCTTCACAACTAAGTTTTGTATTTATCGCTTCAATATTTTTGAGAAGGTGATTTTGGTTACTTGTAGTACAAACTACGATCACGTTTTTTTGAGATGAAAGCCAACTTAGGGCTACTTGTTGATTAGAAAGGTTATACTTTTTTGCTATTTTGCAAACATGCTTTTCATCAAAACTTTTGAGATTTCCAGCATCAAGTGGTCTATATGCTTGCAAGAAAACATCGTTGTCTTGGCAAAACTCAAGCAACCCAGAGCTTTCTGGTTCTCTATATATCAACGAATAATGAACTTGGTTGATTACAATGGGATATTTTGAAAAACTCATTGCTTCTTTGAGAGATTCTTTGGAATAATTGCTGAGAGCAATGTGGTGGACGTAACCATCATCAACCAATGTATTCATTGCCTTGATAGTATCTTTGATAGGTGTATCTATATCTCTTGCATGATGAAATAACACATCTATATATTTTGTATTTAGTCTTTCTAGGCTTTCAAAAAATGATTTGATGAATACATCATAGTTGCCATTTTTTCTTTTGACTGCAGTAGACAAAATTATCTTTTTTCTTTGGTAACTACCAATTCCTTTTGCTACTAATTCTTCAGTATACCCCTCTGCATAATTTTGGGCTGTAAAAATTGAGACTACGCCGGTATCTATATTCATTCTGATTGTTTCAATATTTTTGTTGTCATTATTGTGAGAGTTTTTTACTTTATCTCCCCCCATCAACCAAGTCCCAAGGGAATAGGCAGGAAATTTGAACTCAAAAGAAAGTTCTTTGTGAAGTATAGAAATTTTCATAGTCAATTTTATCAAAACCGTGGGTAAAATAGTTTTCACAATTTGCAAGGCATAATAATTTTGCTATCATCAGATATATATTATTTTCAAAAAGATATGGAAAAAAAGCCAAATAATGCAATATTTGTGGTATTGGGGATAGTCCTCATTGTTTGTATTCTTTGTACATGTTTGTCAGCAATTGGTTACTTTTTGTATTTGGGATCAAAAGAAAAAACAAACATAAATGTTCAAAATACAAATGAAAATGAATTTACAGAAATTATGACTGATTATGTCCAAAAAATTGATAAACTTCAGGATAAATGGGATTTGTCTGATTCGAAATGTAATCAATATGAAAAAAGAGGTGAGTTGATGGATGGTCTTTTTACAATAGAACAATTTAATGAAGTAGTGATTGAATCAAAAAAATCATTGGATGAAGAATGGGCTTGTTATAAACCTATTTGGCAAGAAGAATATGATTTGATTTCAAATTTCATTGATAAGTTTTCAAATATATATTGTACTGAAATTGATATAGATGATTCTGATTGTATCGATTTCGTTTCGGAACTCGAATCACAGAAATACAATCTTGATGAACTATTGCCCCTTATAGACGAGGATTACGAAAAACTCAAGAAATTATATGACTGCTACAATAAAGCTTTCTCGGATTATTACTCATCTGATCAATCTGTTCTGGATGCAGGTTATGAAGCCTGTGACAACATATATGAGTCAAGTTACGATAATCGAATTGAAGAAATCAAGGATGAGGTAAGTGAATCGTGGGATAGAACATATTATATTGCAGAAGATTACCTTGAATAGTACCTTGTATGAAGAATATGCATATAAAACCTACAATTGAATTTAAGGATCTAGAAAAAATTGATATCCGAGTAGGAACAATCAAAAAAGTTGAAGAGGTAAAAGATTCAGAAAAGCTTGTAAAACTGAGTGTAGATTTTGGTGAGTTTCAACGTACAATATTGGTTGGATTGAAAAATGAGAGAGAAAATCCGAAGGAAATTGAAGGTTTTCAAGCTTTGTTTGTTGTAAATCTTGAGCCCAAATCTATGGCTGGAGAAATTTCGGAAGGGATGCTTTTTGATATTGGGTATTCAAATGAAATAACACCTGTTCTTGCTATACCAGAAAAATTAGTTCCCAACGGGGTTTGTGCAGGATGAATAAAGAGAGTAGTTAATCTTTTATAGTCCTGAATTTTTATGGTTTGGGTGGTTCAACCTCTAGTTGTGTTTTGTATGTAGTGTCACCGAATTGCCCAGTAAAACTAGCTGATAACTCAATAAATATTCCCTTGGCAAAGGACATACCTGGATAGAGCATTATTGGATTTTTTCCATTATTTTTTACTTCAAGGGTGATTATGGAATTATTATGTGTTGGCTCTATAAAAGTTGAGGTCTGAACGACTTCAAGGCCAGTTCGAGCAAGGTAGGATCGTCCTTCAATAATCATTACAAGCCTTGGAGATAGAGTAATTTTTTCTGCCGTTTGTGCCAGAATAAATTCGTCTGGTTTGAGCTGATAACCCGATTCTTCATTTATTACAATTTTTCTGTATTCAGGCAAAATATTTTTTCGAAAATCTATCACTCCATCACCCACAGGCTGAAGCAAATTAACACCAAGAGTAAACGTGAAACTTGCTGGAGATATGTGATCTAGTACAAGTGGATCAATAATGATCTCGCCCATATCAATTCTTTTTTTTATTTCAATATCTGGTAAAACCACACAAAAATACTAAAAATTATTGAACCCCATTTTTTTGTTTCTTCTCTCTCACTTCGATTCTTTCATTATCATATCAACTGTTATTGCAACAGAAACCATCAGAATTTTGTTCTCATCTTCTTGAACAGATGGATCAATTTGTACTTTGTATTTATCGGCAGATGTAAACAATTCTTTCATAGCCCCCGCCCATTTTTTGTTGACTGTTCCAATCTGTTTTCCGTTGTTATCGGTAATTGTAAAATCCCATCCTTTCCAGTCGCCTTTGATTTTTCCTACCAAAACTTTGTTTTCATCAAGAATTTCAAATTCAGAACCAAATAATTTGAATTTCGCTTTGAAATTTCCTATCAGTTTGTTGTTTTGATCATAAACATTCACATTAGACATCCAGAATGTAAAACCTCTCTCTATTCTTGCCATGACGTTTTGATTTTCATCCTGTATTTGTAGTTCGAAGGGAAGAAAAGATTTGTTGAGAAACAATCTCAAAATTTTTGCCCAGCCAGGTACATTTTCTTTGACGAAACCTATTTCGTTTCCAGTTTCATCAAGAAGTTGGTAAGAATTTCCCCATTTCAAAACTTGAAGTTTTTCGTTTACAACTATTGTGTCTAGTTGAAAAAGTTTTGGTATTGACATTGAAAATGTAATAAAAAATAAAATACTTTGTGTTTTTGGCACTTATTTTTCTCTTTAATACTCAGTCTGAGTGGATTTTTATTATTTTGAAATAAATTTAAAAAATTATTTTGATTTTGTACGGTTCAATACGAGTCTATAACCATCATAGCCGTATTTAAGATATTCGCTCACTCGAGCAATTGTTGCCGAACTCAGACCTGTCTCTCTTTCAATCTCAAGATATGAGATACCCTTATCAAGCATTTGCGCTGCTTTCCACCTCATTGCAAACGATTCAATTTCTTTCATGGTCAATAGATCACGTAGGAAAAACTGAACTTCCTCTTTTGTTCTTGTTTTGAGGATTGCTTCAAAAAGATCTTGGATTTCTTTTGACTCCAATTTCTTTTGATCTTTTGTTTCCATATTTATTGTTAGTCGTGAAAAATACGAGTATCAAGTATGATTATAGACCAATCATTCAACTCCATCGTGTATTTTATCAAAAATTAATCCATGTATGCTCTCTTCCTTTATAGAAATTTGGTTTACTTTTGTAAAAATCTTTAATTCATATTCACTAATTGGTATTACGAGTTTTCCTTTAATTTTGAGTTGATTTTTGAGAATTTCCGGTATCTCATCAAAATATCCTGATGACAAAATAGCGTCAAAAGGTGCTTCTTCTGGGTATCCTTTTGAGCCATCTTTGAAAACTATCTCAACAATATTGTTTAGTTCTGGGTATTTTGAAAGGTTTTTTCTTGCTTTGTTTACAATAGACAGGATTCTATCTATCGAAATTATTTGTCCACCCTCTCCTACAATAAAACCAAGTAATGCAGCCATATACCCACTACCCGTTCCAATCTCAAGTATTCTTTCACCAGGTCTCGGATTTAGATATTTTATAAGATTAGCAACTATGGTTGGTCTTTCTATCCTTTGACCATATCCAATATCAATTGATGTATCGAAATAAGCTTGATCTTTGTTTTTTGCTGGGACAAAATCAATCCTATCAACTGCTCGAAATGAATTTGAATGAACATCATCATCAAGAATTCTTGATTTGTTTTCAAGAATTACGAAATCAAGATGATTTTTGCTCCACGAATAAGGGTTATAAAGTGTCATCTCTACAATTAATTACAAAATATACTCCCATATTTTTTTGCATTATGCAAAAATTTAAGCCTTAAAATTCAAAAGTACACTTATTCACTAGTTTCTTGTATACAGGTATACTGTAACTGAAATAAATACAATTGTGAATATAAACAACAAAAATAAGCAAAACATTATAGT
>CAYSKC010000063.1:4741-6095 GCA_964431615.1 uncultured Candidatus Saccharibacteria bacterium | reverse complement strand
TGAATTATCAAAAACTCTTGACCAGACGATCTTTTCTGCTTCTGTCGATAATTCTAGACCAGTTTTGACTGGATTGCTTTGCAAGATTACGAAGAGAAAGTTGACGTTAGTTGGAGTAGACGGTTTTCGTCTTTCACAAAAGATTTTGAAGATTGAAAATGGTCCTGAAGAGGATTTTGAAAGTATAATTCCTGCCAAATCTTTGGAAGAAGTAAATAGGATGATCAAAGATCTATCTTCCGAAAAGGATGTTGTTGAGATTTATTCTCTTTCAAACAGTAATCAGCTTATTTTCAAAGTAGGTGATATTGAATTGGCTACAAGGTTGATCGAAGGAGAATTTCCTCAGTATGAAGACATTTTGCCAATCGAGAAACAAAATAGTTTTTCTGTTTTGAAGGCTGAGCTTATGGATGCAATCAAAGTTGTAAATATTTTTGCAAGGAATACAATTGGCAATAAGGTTCGTTTTATGATTGATTCGCAGAACCAAAAACTGAAACTTGGTGCTGTAGTAGTGGATGTGGGAAAAAATGAAACTAAGGTAGATATCAAAAATGTTGTTGGAGAAGATTTGGAGACTTCATACAATGGTCGTTTTATTCAGGAAATGATTGGCGCGATTGGGGGAGATGAGGTAATTTTTGAAACAAATGGAGTAACATCGCCTGGGGTTTTTCGTGATAAAAAAGATAAGGATTTTTTGCATGTGATTATGCCGATGAGGCTTGAATGAGAATTCAAACTAATATTCTAAAGTTTAATGTCAAAAGTAATACAAACTGCATGGGCACCCAATATTGAGAGAGAAGATCTTTTTCAGGCATTGGGATTGTTGGTTTCTTTTTGGAGATGGTTTGGAAACAAAGCCGTCAAAAAACTTGAAGAGAAATTATCAAATAGGCTGAATCAAAAAGTTGTTGCATTCGATAGTGCTAGATCTGCTCTTTTTGCCCTTCTCAAAGCTTTTGGTATCAAAGAGGGAGATGAGATTCTCCTACAAGCTTTTACATGTGTTGCTCTCCCAAATCCAATATTGTGGAGTGGTGCTATTCCCGTGTATGTTGACATAGATTTGACAAATTTCAATATAGATATTGAGGATTTGGAGAGAAAGATTTCAAAAAAATCCAAAGCCTTGATCATTCAGTATACCTTTGGGATTGTTCCCAATTTGAAAAAAATTCGTGATGTCTGTAGGAAACATAATCTTCTTTTGATTGAAGATAATTGTCACAACCTCGGGGGAAAATTGATCCTTGATAATGGCGTATATGAAGCAGGAACGATTGGGGATGGGGCTATTCTTTCGATGGGGATGGAAAAAATAATTTCTGCAACACGTGGAGGTTTT
>CAYSKC010000063.1:0-4726 GCA_964431615.1 uncultured Candidatus Saccharibacteria bacterium | reverse complement strand
AGAAGATGTGATTCTAAAACTACTTCGAGAACAAGAAATACTTAAAGCACCTAGGTTTAGAGATATGGTGCGGGGTATTGTTAACTCTATATTTTGGAAAATGCGTGAACATTGGGGAAAACTGGGGGAAATTGTTTTGAAAATAGGTGTGAAATTGAAACTTCAAGAACTTGGTCTTTCCAAACTTGAGCTTGTTGGGAAAAAAGCTAGCTGGCTTCCCTACAGAATGCCAAATTCAAATGCAATTATGGGACTGATACAGTTTAACAAGTTGGATAGATTTAATGCACATCGATTTGAGATAGCCAAAATGTATAGTGATGGTATCCAGTCGGCTGAGATACAAAAGCCTGTATGGAGTCATGTTCTTGAAAACGGAAATCCAACCTGGATTAGATATCCAATTGTTGTAAAAAATGGAGATGCTTTGAGAAAGAAAGCAGAACAGTCAGGAATTTTTTTGGGGAACTGGTATACAGAAGTGATTCATTGCAAAGATGTTGATATGGGTTGTATGCTCTATACTAGGGGAAGTTGTCCGAAGGCAGAGAAACTTGTCAAAGGAATAGTCAATCTCCCAACTCACATCGGAATAACAGAAAATGAGGTTGAAAAAATTTTGAGGTTTCTCAATGAAAAGTCTTAAACTAACACTTTTCAAGTCTAGAGTATTCTATTGCCAACTCTTTGATTCCTTTTTCTCCACCAAAATCAATCTTGATGGTTGAATCATCTATATCAAGTATTGTCCCAATTCCAAAAATCTCGTGCTTAACTCTGTCACCTTTTTGAGTGGATAACGGTAGTATGTTATTTGTTTCTTCATCAGAGAAATAGTGAGAGAAATAGTCGTCAGTTGAATCTTCAAAACTCAGATCAGATTCAAGTTTGATGAGGTTTTCTGGTATTGTTGAAATAAATCTTGAAATAGGATTGGACTGAATTTTCCCAAAATATTTTCTGGTTTGGGTATGTGTAATACAAACCTGTTTTTTTCCTCTAGTAATTGCAACATAAGCTAGTCTTCTCTCCTCTTCCATGGATGCTGGGTCACTATAAGACCTTGAGTGTGGAAAAAGAAGTTCTTCCATACCGACAATAAAGATATGTTCAAATTCAAGACCTTTTGATGCGTGAACAGTCATAAGAGTGACAACGTCTTCATCTAAATTTTTTTTCTGACTTTCTTCAATAAGTGCTATGTCTTCGAGAAAAGACTGAAGTGCCTCTTTTGTCTCAAGTGTGTCATACCTTAAGGATACTGAAATCAATTCTTTCAAGTTTTCTATTCTATATTGGCCCTCGCTACTACCATCGTTTAGATAATCAAAATATCCGCTTCTCTCAATTACAAAATTGACGAATTCAGAGAGTTTATAGGTATTTATTGCTTTGAAAATATCAGAGAGTATTTCTCCAAAGTTTGAGATATTTTTGTTTGCAATAGATTTGAAATTATTGAGTAAAAGTTCCACAGGTGAAAGATTCATCCCCTTTGCTGTTTCAAACAAAGACAGAGAGGATTTTTCACCTATACCTCTTCTTGGGGTGTTTATAATTCTTTTGAGTGATAATTCATCTTGGTAGTTTGCTAAGATTCTCAAATAAGCGAGTATGTCTTTTACTTCTTTTCGATCATAAAATCTGATTCCTCCAACTATCTCATATGGAATATTTCTTTTTATGAAGATTTCTTCAACTGTTCGGGATTGGGCATTTGTTCTATACAGAATTGCTATCTCTTTGGGATTGGTACCATCTTGCATCAGAGATTCAACCCGATCAGCTACCCATTCTGATTCTCTCACTTCGTCAAGTGCGTGAAAAATATTCAAAAGATCTCCTCCTTCTTTTTCTGTCCAGAGTTTTTTTTCTCGCCTTTCTTTGTTATGTCTAACTACATGGTATGAAGCATCAAGAATATTTTGAGTTGAACGATAGTTTTGCTCAAGTTTGATAATTATTGCATCAGGAAAATCTTTTTCGAAACTAAGAATATTTGTAATATCTGCTCCACGAAATGCGTAGATACTTTGGTCATCATCTCCGACGACGCAGATATTTTTATTTGTTATCAGTTTGATTAATCTATATTGAGCAAAGTTTGTATCTTGGTATTCATCAATATGAATAAACTTAAACATGTTTTTGTACTTTTCTCGAATATCTGGATGGTTTTCTAACATTTGAACAGTAGCCATAATTAGATCGTCAAAATCTAGAGCCTGGCTATCTTTCAAAATTTCTTGGTACTTGGGAAATATTTTTGCAACTAATTCCTGGAAATAACCTTCGGCATGTTCTTTATAGTCTTGTGAGCTAACGAGTTGATTTTTTGCTGATGAAATAGTTGCTCTAACAGCATGAGGATTTATCTCTTTTCTATCGATCATTAGTTTGTTCATTGCTTCTTTGACAACATCTAGTGAGTCCGAACTGTCATAGATAGTGAAGTTTTTTGATAATCCAATTTTCTCCCCTTCAATTTTCAAAATTCTTAAACAAATTGAGTGAAAAGTTCCACACCAAGAAATCGATTTTGTATCTGTATTGTTTGATTTGAGAAGAAAATTTATTCTCTCTTTCATTTCTCCCGCAGCTTTGTTTGTGAAAGTGAGGGCAAGTATTTCGTCTGGTTCTGCTAGTTTTTGATCGAGTATGTAGGCAATTCGATGAGTGAGTACCTTGGTTTTTCCGGATCCCGCGCCAGCTAAGACAAGGAGTGCCCCTTTTGTAGTCTCGACTGCCTTTTTTTGTTGTTCGTTTAGACCCTCAAGTAAATCCATAAATTTTTTTATCAAGTCAAGATATTAGCACAAGTTAATTATAAAAAAATTATATTGCAATACAAACTTTCTTTAAAATTTTGCAATCGAATGCAAGTTCAGATTCTTCAAGGTCAGGTTTGAGAGAAATATTCCAGTAATTGTTGCTATTTGGTAGACTGGATTTGTATGAAAATTCACTTTAATTTCACAAAAAAAGTATTCCCTCCGATTTTTATGTTGATTTTGACCTCATGTCTTTTTTTATTGATACGGGGAAATGTTGAGGCCAAAATACAAATCGATGTCGAGAGAACATATGAAATGACTACTGATACTCAAATGTTTGTAACTGAGATTCATAGAATCTCAAACGAGACTGAAGATTTGTATGTTCCTTCTGAAGAAAAATACAATATGCAGATATTGGGGTTTAAATTGAATGACCCTAGACAGGATGACATCATAAAAACAGCACTTGAAAGTGCTCTTGTGAGTGAAAATGGCATTGCTATTCAATATGAATCAGAAATTTCTGGCACTAGTGCAACAATCAACATTCCTTATGGAAGGGATTTACTTCCAGGTCAGGAGAGGACTTTTGTGTTGAAATACAAGCATCCTGGGTTGATTTTTCGCAATGGTGCAATTGTTGATGGGTATATTCATGCTTTTTCTCCAGATTTTAAGTTTGGAGGAGACAATACACAATTTACATTTCAAACAAAACTTGTTCATTCAAAACTTCTATTACCTCGAAATTTTGTGAATCCCGAACCTAACGAGATAAAAGAAGTGGGTGAAAAAGTTGAATACTATTTTTCTCAAGATAAACTAATTGATCAATATGTCTGGCTTCAGCTTGGGACCTTTCAAATATATGACTTCAAAATCACGCAAGAAATTCATCCGACTGATATTGTGAGAACAGGTCTCATCAATAGGTATGAACTAATTCTTCCTCGAGATGTTGTTGGAGAGAGTGTGTCTCAGAAGGCTTTTTTTGAAAGTATTGAGCCAGAACCTGTTTCGATATATTTTGATGATGAGAACAACCTGATTGGGGTTTTTGAATTTGAATCAAGTGAAGAGGGGATGATATCAATAGATGGTTTTGCTAGGATTGATAAACATTTGGACAGTAATATTGGTTTTAATTCGGGAGAAAAAGCTGAGATCCCAAGTATGTTTGTGGAGAAATATACGCAGCCTTCGGAGTACTGGGAGGTAAATAGCACAGATATCCAAGAAAAAGCTCAAAGTATCAATCCTCAAGAAAGTAAAGTATTTAATATTACAGAAGATGTGTATTATGCTGTTGTTGATTTGATCGATTATAGCAATGTAAAGAGATTTGGCATAAATGAGAGACAGGGGGCATTGAAAACATTGTATGGAGGTGCAGCGGTGTGCATGGAATATTCTGATCTTTTCCTAACACTTATGAGAGCAAAAGGGATTCCGGCTAGGGCTGTTTTTGGGTATGGATATGATCCTAGAATTGACAGCAGTGAACAAGAAGCACATCAATGGGTACAGGTTTATATGCCTGGGCTTGAAAACCCTTGGGTAGATGTAGATGTAACTTGGGGAGAAAATGGTGATACCCTGATTGGGGGAGATTTGAATCATTTCTATACACATGTAGCAAGCCAGAATCCTGATGAGCCTCCTATGATTTCTCGGTTTGCTTATGGAACTGGTGGAATTCTCAATCCCCCAAAATTTGAAATTGAAACTCTAGCAGAAATTCCGGTAGATTTGAGAGAATTGTCAACGCCAGATGGTTTGAGTGGTCAATACCCAATGATCAAAGAAACTGAACTTCAGTTTCTCATAAGACAACTTCAGAGAAGAGTTGTTGCAGGGTGGGAAAGTTTGAGAAATGGTCTGGATATTCAAAACTCTTCGCAGATTTTGGTTATTTCGCTGATTGGTTTTGGGATACTTATCATCACTTT
>CAYSKC010000062.1:0-6123 GCA_964431615.1 uncultured Candidatus Saccharibacteria bacterium | reverse complement strand
TAGTCAAGACAGCAATAGTCAAGATTGTTGACCTCCGCAAAGCAATTTTGAGATCTGGTTTTTCATAGAATTTTTTGAAAAACATCTTGTCAATAAAAAGATGGATAGTTCCACTTGTAAATAAAACAAAACCAAATATGATTATACCCATTGCGGTTAAATTACCTTTATTGATAACTTCATCAATCAGCCCTGCATCTCGAAGATCAGTATATAACTCGACAAATTCTGTTTGTGTAGAAATACTATATTTTTCTTTTGCAATCTCGAGTTTTGAAGCATCAATTACATGAAGATTGTCTCTACAATAAACAAATAACCCAAAAAAAATGAGACTTAAAATGAAACTGATAAACACTTCACGCATTATTAACTATTAACTTTTATTTCAAGATAGTGAAAACCTTGGCCTTTAGACCAAGGATGAGTGTGTCACAGGCTCAGTGCGAAACACAATACTTTGGCATTTATACCGAAGTATTTTATTTTATATTTACCGAATATAAATAACTAATTTCACCTCACTTACTGTTAAGCAGTCCAAAAAAAAGAATAAAGGAAAACTGTCTGTTCTTTTGTCTTTCTCTTTATCTTTTTCTTTGTTTGGCGTCTGACATTTGAAGTTCAGTTTTTAATCTATTTCAGTGATTCGTAGTATTTCTTCATAAGCAACGCATCCTCCTCGAGATTCGGG
This sequence comes from uncultured Candidatus Saccharibacteria bacterium, assembly GCA_964431615.1. Classification (GTDB taxonomy): domain Bacteria; phylum Patescibacteriota; class Dojkabacteria; order B142; family WJKM01; genus CAYSKC01. The sequence goes on along the minus strand of CAYSKC010000062.1, from coordinate 5,429 downwards.
CTTTCACAAATGAGTATACCCCCAACATTGTTGTCATAAAGGGACTGTATTAATTCCTGCCATTTGAAATCAGGTTTTTCAAGCCTGCATTTTTTCTCCATCTCATTGTATTCTTTCGATAAATCTCCAACATTGATTCCAGTTTTCTGGTACTCTTTTTGACTTGAAAGAAATGTCAGATGATTTCTCTCACCCTTTGAAGTGTAATTGATACCCGACACATGCATGTGCATATTTTTCAAGAATTCTTGACCAAGTCTCTTCTCGATAGTTTCAAAAATCTCGGAAAACTCTTCATATGAATTCCACCCTCCCCCATCCCTGGCATGTTTATGTGCAAAATCTATACAAAAAGCTAAATTATTGTCTGGGAATAATTCAACGAGTCGAATCAAATCTTCGAGATCTCCAAACTGAGAAGCTTTGCCAGTTAGTTCTGGAGAGATTTTGATACTCAAATTTAATTTTTTGTATTCGTCGAAAATTCTTTCAAAAGCTATTTTTACTTGATCAAAGACATCCGCCGCATCTCTTTTCATAAACGTTCCTGAGTGGAAAGTGATCGACTTGGCTCCACACCCCTCACCTGCTTTTGCTCCATCAACGATTCTTTTAATACTTGCATCAATTTTCTCCTCTTCCAATGATGCCAGATTGATAAAGTAGGAGCCATGGACTGTTAATGAGACGTTTTTTTCTTCAGCAATTTTTTTTACTTCTTCCCTTTCACTTTCCTTCACAAAAATTTGATACACAAATTCCAATTCCATGGCATCAAGACCAAGTTCGTGAATACGAGTAATACCATTAACTGCACTTCTGGTTTTTGAAGTTAAGGGCATTCCGCCGGTACCAAATTTTATGTTAGCCATACTCTACCATAATAACTGTGTATTCTTATTATTACATAAAAGCCAATATTTAAGTACCAAAATACAAATGCGGAGTACCAAATAATATGACACAGCCCGCGAAGCGTGAAATACCTCTCTTGAACCCTGAACCCTTAACATCAATCATCAAGCTTCTAACTTAATCCCTTACTACTAATTTCATAGTTTCCTAACCCCCAGTTCCAACAAAGTTATACGTTTTACTTTTTTAAAAATTGACCAATTGATTTCTAGAAATAATCTCAACCACATCAACTAAATTGTCAGTCTCAATAGAAAAACTAGCCGCATCTTTTGCTTCCTTTGTAGCATTGATTGCGATCGAAAACCCAACTTTTTTGAACAATTCTACATCCGATCTGGAGTCACCTACAGCTACTATTTGCTCAAATGAAGCAATTCCAAACTTTTTTGCCATTTTTATAACCTCATTGGGTTTATCTTCAAGTGCTACAAGATGGCCGATTTTCCCTGTATGGATGCCGTTTTTGAAAATATGTTCTGTTCCAATAGAAAAGTCAAATCCAAATCTTTCACACATTCTCTCAATCGCAAAGGAGGGTCCCACAGAAGTGATACCAACAACAAAACCATTTTTATGTAGGATTTTCAAACTCTTTTCAATTCCATCAATCAAGGGGATTGTGTCGATAATTTCTTTGAGATAATTTCCTCTTATACCCGTCATTACTTTTGCAAATTCTGTTGCAACATCCCTGTCAGAAATCTTACCCAAATCATATCTTTTTTGAAAATCATCTGCTACATCTTTTCTACCTAGAAAAGTCATGAGAAAAACAAAGACAGATGAATCTCTGGTAAGGGTTTTGTCCATGTCAAAAGAAACAAGTTTATACTTCATATCAGAACTTAAAACATGAATGATCATATCGAATAATTAAATTTTTGAATAGTAAAGAAGCATTGACTACTGTTTTGCATTTTGTATTCTATCCTTTTGTGCTAAAATGAACCCGCTTTGAATTGATTTATTGAATTTATATGGCAACCAAAAGAACTTATCAACCTCACAAAAAAAATAGAATCCGAAAACTTGGATTCATGGCTCGAATGGAAACAGTCGGAGGACGAAATGTCATAAAACGACGACGAGCAAAAGGTCGACATGAACTTACTGTTTCAGACGAAATTCGAGTAGACAAGAATAAAAGAATCGGAAAATTGAGATAATCCAGACAGTACACCACGTACATAGAAAACATACACCTTGAGTGCTTTTTTGTGTTATCAGATAAAAGGTGACTATTCTACGGGATACTTTGTTTACAGGTATCTGTTGACCATTACTTCTTTCTTACTTCTTTTGTATAATCTCTAGAAAGGACAAGAAATGCTCAAAAAAGAAAATAGACTTAGAAAACAGAAAGAATTTGATAATGTATTTTTACATTCAAGAAAATTTTCATCGGAAAATTTTCAAATGAGAGTACATTTTGTCGACAATTTTGAGTACCCCAAATTTGGTTTTATTGTGAGCAAAAAGATTGGCAAAGCAGTAGTTCGAAACAGAGTCAAAAGACTACTTCGAGAAATAGTGAAATTTGAACTTCCAAAACTCATTCAAAATTTTGAAGCAGTTATTATTACCTACCCCCAAATAGCTGAAAAAAATTTTCATGAACTTCAGAACGAATTCCAAAACTTGATGAAACAAAACAAAATGTATAGATAATAATTTGTGTAATACATGAGAACATGACTATGTGAACTGAACTAAAGCCTCCCGAGGCGGGAAAATGTATTTTTGTGGAAAAAATGTTTAATATTTCTAGTACTTCACCTCTGGTCCTTGACCAATATTTAATCGAAGATCCTTTCTGATATCTGATAATACATCATTTCGGCGGGTAGGATCAAAATGGTAGCCATTCCAACCTAATCCTGTTACCCTCTCAATATTCTTAACTGAATCATCCAGTAGATATATTTGTCCTGGAGGGACCCCAGCCTGATTCTCAGCGACTTTCCAAATAAGCCCACTGTCTTATGTTGTATATAGTTTGGGAGAATGAATTATCAGTTCCTTATCAACTGGGGGTAAAAAGCCTTTTGCACCTAATATATCAAGCACACCCGGATACTGATTAGTCAATAATCCAGTACGAAATCCATTTTTTTGTAGATCACATCCAAGTTGCGATATTCCAGGGACTGGTTGACAAAAACCCGCCCAATAATCAGCAAAATCTCTGATACCCGTTTTCCCACTTTTTCCAAATAATTTTTCGTATGCATCGAGAATTCTCTGAGGTGAATAAGTTCCATCACAGAATATGGAATCATATTTTTTTAAAACAGTCATTAACACGTTTGGTGTTGTTCCTAAAAATACTGGTTTTGGTTTCATAACTAATCACAATTTTTTGAATTGTATCATGAAAGAAAGATTGGGAGAAATACGAAATTTTTATTGTTGAGAATAATGTGTTTTCTAGATTTTAGAGATATCTGCCCCTACTTAAGATCAAACAAAAAAAAATAACAGGAAAGTTGCGGGGACACGATTCGAACGTGTGACCTTCAGGTTATGAGCCTGACGAGCTACCACTGCTCCACCCCGCGGTGTTAGTTAACACTGCCCGCAACTTTTCTGTTATTTGCACGCGATTATATACTGCAGATCTCAAAAAATCAATTTAGTCCACCAAAATCGAATATTTTGAAGATCTATCGGGTCAATATTTTCTTCAGGTCTCGCAAAATTTGATTCATTTGATCTGTCAACAAAGAAAATATCTTGATTTTCTTTTGCAAGAGCGAGAGACTCACGCGCGTAGAGTCTGCGATAAAACGAGGACTTATAATAATTTCTTTCCTTCAGCAATTCATTGTTTTCTGCTATTAATTCGTCTAGAATTTTTTGTTCATCTTCTACCATTTTGAACTTTTTGATGTCATTTATACTTGAATATATGCTTCCAATAAGCAAAATTGATATAGCAAGTACAAAAATATAGATTAATAATTTGTCAGGTCGTATATACAATTTTTTTATATATATTCTGACTTTTTCAAGTAAGTCTTTGAAGTTTTGTGCAATAAGATTCTTTGTTTCCATAGATAAATATTAACATATCAAAAGAATTTTTTTTAGTCCTCTAGTGTTGATTTTTCACTCAAATATTGTTAAAATCATAACAATTAACCGATAGTTTTTATTACATACACTAGTTATGACACTTACAAACGACGAGACTCTTGCCAAATTTATAGCCCATCTTGAAAGCAAACAAAGATCTCCCTCAACAATAATTGCCTACAAAAAAGACATAGAACAACTTTTTGAATACTACACTGGCAAGAAACTTTATATAGCCAACTATACAACCGAGGATCTGAATGGCTATATAAACAAACTAATAGAAGATAAACAGTTCACGTTAAAAACTATTTCTAGAAAAATTAATAGTTATAAAACACTTTTCAAATATCTACACAGAGAAGAAATTATTGAGATTGATATTGCAAATCCTATTTCACATCCTTCATTTAAACCAAAAGATCCAAGAATACTTAGTAGCCTCGAATACAAAGCACTTAGGGACACAGCAAGCAAAAATTCTAGACTCTATGCAATTGTTGAACTTTTGCTTCAGACTGGGATGAGAATTGGAGAGCTATCAAGACTCAAACTAGACCAATTGGATTTGGGGTCGAATCCAAAAACAGCATTCATTGAGGAATATGCAAGCAATCCATCTAGAAAAGTAGTCCTCAACGAATTTGCAACTGATGCTTTAGAAAAATATATGAAGAAAAGACCAAACCCAAAGAATGATCAGGGATATCTATTTATTACAAAGACAGGAAATCAGGTACTTGTCCGAAATGTCCGAACAATGATCAACAATGCATTCAAAAAATCTGGAATTAATGACGCAACGGTCAATGATATTCGAAACACATTTATTGTTTATCAACTAAAACACGGCATGCCACTTGAAAAAGTTGCAAATATTGTTGGACATAAGAGAATTACAAGTACAGAAAAATATCTGAGCATGATCAAGGATAAACAGGTGGAGAAAGCAAGTAAAGTGGTGCCGTTGTAAAGCATACTATCAAATAACAGAATCTGAAAAGATTAAACTCATCGCTGAGGTTCACACGAAGCCGTTAGTGCAAAATGAGTTCTTTGCTTTGGCTATACCAGGGCAAGGTTTATCTTGTCCCTTACAAAAAAAGTGGATTGAGACCTGAGCATCCTCTATGTAGGGCTTGCGGAGGTCCCGAAAAATACTCACTTTTTCATATCGAAGACGCTTTTAGGAATTTTAATATCCCTGCCCCCTACAGTATTTCCGGTTCATGTCTTGGGAGTCTCAGACCTAGTGGAAGTTTTTTGATGTTCCCGAGATAGTCTGTGCATACCCAAAAAATTAAGAAAATCAACCTGTAAATAGAGTTTGTCCTAAAAACAAAGGACCTAAGCCATACTTTTTGACGGGACTTGATTTATATCGTCGGGTGAACTGCATCCCACGATCTTACAATCGGGGAATTAAGTAAAGATAA
>CAYSKC010000061.1:0-6182 GCA_964431615.1 uncultured Candidatus Saccharibacteria bacterium | reverse complement strand
CTCCGGATAATAAAAACAAATATGCTTATTTGGATTTCTAGCATAGTTTGCTAGGCTCATATAACCTCTTACAGCTTGACAAGAACCTCCATTCCACACCCGTCTAACATCTTGACCTTCTACACCAGCCACAAATTTCCCATCTTTAGTAGTTGAAACTATATGTCTTGGAGCGCATTTTCCGAAAAAGGGACATGCGGAGCAAACAGCTTGAATTTCTTGTGATATTGCTGTAGCTTTTCGAGACTGTCTTGATATGGTCGTGATTCGCCAAAGGTCATAATTTATAAAGATATCGTTAAAATATTTTTATGATTTTATAGCTGGTTTAGGTGTTAATACTCTGTGGACGTATGTGCCTTTGTCCCTCCCACGTGCAGGACCACAGCCTATGCAAGTCGCAGTTTTGGAGTTATTTATAGTTCACCAGGTCTATTTGCAAAAGCTGCTGAACGGAGAACACCTTCAATGTCGACTTTACTTCCATCTAATAATATCTGCGGTAGATACAAACGTGCAGTACAATCTTTTGCATTGAGAATCAGGAGGACAGGCCCATTTAATTTGTTCTTGAGTCATTAATTCATCTTAAAAATTTACTGATTATATAAAGAAAATATAGGATTTACTACTCAAATCCCGGCCAAATTCCACTCAGGTGTTTTCACAACTTGTTTCTTCGTTTTTTCTATATTCTTGCTTCTAAAATGATTCACTATATCCTCCCACATACTCCCAAATCCATAAACTGCAAGTATTCCTGTACCGATTAGACCTGCTGTGAGAGAAGGAAGAATTACATTGTAAAACATTTTTGAGCCTTCGGCTGTAGTAATATCTAGTTCATCAATTTCTATATGTTTTGCGTATTCACCGTATTTGAATACATCCTTGATAAAGTTTATATCGTCCTGATCAAAGTTAGTATAAAGAGTCAGAGGTGTTAAATCTAGATCAAAAAAGTCTCTAATTACTGCATTATTCTGGCTTGCAAGTCCTACAATGTATTTTGAACCATCTTCTAATGTCGCAACTACAGGTCCTCCACTATCTCCCGGAATACCAGAGTCTTCGTCTATTACGATTGATTTTCTATTCAAAGCATAGTCAGAGACGTGTGCTTTTCTGGGTTCGTTTCTTGACATACTAGCTCCATAAATATCAATCTCTGTTATACCACTTAATGGAGCTGAGGGTATTTCTGGAAGATTTTCTGGATTAATATTAAAAGTTGGAAAAATAGATTCATCAACATCTATGAGAGCAATATCATCTTCTGGAAGATTTGATAGATGAGATTTCAAAAAAACATCTTCTTCGCTGAAAGTTTCAACAGTAATCCACTGATCATTGATGTACATATCAATCCACCCACTTTCTAATCCATCAAGGTCATTTCCGGCAACATGGCCTGCAGTCAATACAAACAATTCATCATCGGCTGTTCCGTATATATTATCAAGCCCTTCATCAAAAACAAGAGATCCAGATCCCATACCATCAAGAGAACCGGGTCCATCAAAAAACACTCTAACCAAAAAGTCGTTTTCTGCTTCCGTTGTATTTGTATAAATTGTTTGATTTTCAGGCATTGTAAAGAAAGACTTATAGTAACAATTATATCATAAATAATGGTTACACATATTTATCAAGTCTAAAAAAATAAAATATTTCGGCATGTGTTTTGCACTGAGCCTGCAGCACGCTCATTTTCGACCTAAAGGACGGGCTTTCACTATCTTGAAATAAATAAGATCATATTGAAAGTATACGAAGAATAGGTAAGGAGTATTGATCGGTCTGGCTGAGTTACCTGCCCGCGTGCGTATGAGGCAGGCGTCTGGTTAAAGAAAAGTAACATGAAACGTATACGGAGGGACTTAATTACGACACGTCGTCATGACATGTTCATTCAGCAAATTTTTGGTTACTTTTTTTCGTTCAAAAAGTAACATATAAATATTGAATTGAAAACTTATTTGACATTGGTATCCACCAATTCATCTTTATAAAATTTGAATAAGTTTAAATATACTCTAACTCCCAAGTAATCCCCCCATCTAGTGTACATGTATCCAGTTCAACTTTTTCATTTAGTTTCATTGTAAATGTATGAGGAACACAGTCATTTAGGTTGCTTCCGGCATTTTTCAGGTCCTCTCCTTGTTTGAGAGCAAGATTTGAGACAGAAAGTTGTATTTGATTATCATCAAAGGATAAGACTGTTAAAGTGTATTCGTCAGAATAATCTGGTTGAGAAATATCAATTGTTTGTACGGCTCCATCCAAAATAATTGTGTGAGTGACATCTTCAGGTTGTGCTTCTGACCATCCTGTCCACGGCGAAATCGTAACGTCTAATGCTCGAATATTGAGTGGGAGAGGATCAATTTTTGTACCAATTGGTGCACATGTTTCGTTTCTTGTTCCTTTGAAATATTGTGCTTGTCCAATTTGACATTGGCCAAAACCAGAAATAGCATAAAGAATAATAAAAATTATCGCAATAATTGCTACAACACCTGCGAAAACTAGTGGAAGAATTACTGTCATTTTTTTCATTTATGTTTTCTAAAAAATTTACTAAGAATAATTTACAGTATATTATTGGAAATGTCATCGGTAAAGTTGTCACCCTGAATTTTCACTGAGTTTGACGAAGGAAAGTATCGAAGAGTAGAATCAACAGAATGTCTATAGACTCATTCTTGGTATGTTGCCATGACGAACAATCTCCGTCATAGAGTAACAATAATTCTATAAACTCAATTCTAAAATCTCGAGAATTTGTTTTTTACTCATTGGTATCTCCCCAACACTATCCTTCAATCTTTCAGAAATTATCTCAAACTTAGAATTGTCAATTTCAATTTCTTTTAGGGTCATTTTGATTCCAAGGGATCCAAAAAAATCATAGGTTTTTTTTATTGCATTATCAATAATTTCATCATCGTCACCATTTAGGTCCCAAATTCGTTTGCCATATTGAATAATTTTATCTTTCTTTTGGTCTTTGACAACTTCCATCCATCTTGGAGTAATGATTGCTAAGCCTTGTGCATGAGGTATATCATAGAAAGCACTGAGTTCATGTTCGATTCTGTGTGTTGCCCAATCTTCACCTACACCCATTCGAATAATTCCATTGAGAGCCATTGTGGCAGAGTACATAATATTTGCTCTTGCTTCATAATTGTTGGGACTTTCAATTGCTATTGGCGCATTTTCTATCAATGTTTTCAAAATTCCTTCACTCATTCTGTCCTGAAGGGAAGTATCTGGCAAGGTATGAATATATTGCTCAAAAACGTGAGAAAAAGCATCGACTACACCAAATGCAGTTTGATTTTTTGGAAGAGAATAAGTATTTTGAGGATCAAGAATCGAAAATTTCGGGAAAGATCTCCCACTCAACATTGCCTTTTTTTCATTTTTCTGCCAATTCGTAATTACAGCTCCAGAATTCATCTCACTTCCTGTTGCAGAAATGGTCAGGACTGTCCCAAAAGGAATTTTTCTTGTTTCTTTTATTTTATCCTTTGCAACAAAATCCCAAGGATCTCCCTCATAATAAAAAGATGTGGCCAAGAGTTTGCAGGCATCAATTACACTCCCACCACCAACAGCAAGGATTAAGTCTGGCTCAAAAATTCTGTATTCAGAAATTATTTTTCGGACAGTCTCTACTCTTGGATTTGGCTCAATTCCTCCAAATTCTTTTACTTCAAATTCGGTAAGTTGTTTCATTACTTTTTCATATATTCCATTTTTTTTGATACTTCCACCACCATACAAAACCAAAACCTTTTCCCCAAATAGTTTTACATTTTCAGCTATCTGTTCCATTGAATTAGTTCCAAAAATTAATTTGGTGGGATTGTGAAAGATAAAATTTTTCATTTGAAAAAAAATTAAAAAATTAATTATTTTGTCTGAAGATAAATGTATTGTGTTTCGCAACAAATATTTTGTACTTTTATGATCTCTTATCCACAGTCTTAAATCCGGGTTTTGCTATTTTGAAATAAGCTGTGCATAAATAATATTCTAAAAAAAGTAATCGAAACAAATATATCACTAATAATTTTTGATTTGGGATTTTATACATATTTGTTGATTATGAAGACAAAGTCGGGATGGAGAGACTCCTCAAGAGATTCTTAGATAATCACGTAATACGTGAGAATCTTAGAAGCTCTAAGTCCCGACGCATGTCGGGAGAACTCTCGACCTCGCGCCTATCCGCCTATGGTGGAGTCCCAAACCGTGCGCTCTAGCCTCCTCCATAGGCGTCTGTCTTGTCGTCAGACAGGGATCAGCCTTTGGCTGAAACTGAACTCTCATTTTCCAATAAATCCAGTAATTTTCTTCCTTGCCCTGACTTTAGAAATTTCTCTCGTCTAGTTGCACAAATTTAGCAATAACCCGTTTCAAAGTAGAATAAATTGAATGGTCTGTTTTCTCTAGTGAATTTATTTGATCCAGAGTTGTGGTCAATAAGTCTATCTTGAGCTGATTTAGAGGAAATACCCGTGCATCTCTTACCATTTTTTTTGCTTTTCAAAACGTAAACAGAATAAGACATTAAGGAGGGCATAAAGACAATAAAAATCGGGATGGAGAGACTCGAACTCTCGACCTCACGGTCCCAAACCGTGCGTTCTAGCCAACTGAACTACATCCCGATACGATCACTATTTAATTGTATGTGCCGACTGCTCAAGAATTCGTTAATCAAAGAATGAGATTTACGAATTCTTAGTCCCGATATGCGGGAAACTACATCCCGATTTTTGTAATAGAAGAAAGCGGATGCCCTAAAGGACTCAACTTTCTAAACTCACACTTCGCCAAACTTGCGTTCGTCAACAAAGTGTGTGCCCTAAAAGACACCGCTCTCTAAAATTCACACTACATTTCATTTGTGTTCATTAAGAGAGCAACCTACTGTCCGTAACTCGAACTGGCTTTTCTACCCTTACATCGGTCGAAACTTTAGTGTTTACAGTATAAGTTGCAATTTTAAGACTGGAAATTATATCATCTTTTCAACAAAAGACAGGGTAGATTTTCGAATTTTGGAATTTCTGACTTTAGATAGACTATTGACATTCTCCTATTGCTCATATCGTTACTAATGTAGATAATCATAATCAATATGTTCATTTAGCTTAGTGTGAATTTGAGAATAATGTGAACTCTTTGCATTTATTTAAACATAAAGGTTTCTTGTAATTAAAAATGTAATAATATGTTATCAAGATTATTTGTATCTTCATTTATTTTTTTAGTTTTTATAACCTTCAAAATTGAATAAAGGAAAAATTGTGATTGTAATTTTGTTAGTGATTATTTGTCTTATTGTCGCTTATACTTTAACAAATAAGACAAGGAAAACAAAACCAGAACTATCGACAACAGAGAATATCCAACAGACCTTTTTAGTAGAAGGATACCCAATAGATAAAGTTCCTTTGTATAAATTAAGTAAGGTCAGCTCAAATAAAATATTCGTGAATACTGACCCAAAGAACATATCGGAGTTCGATGAACACAATTTTGCATATTTTAATGTGGTCTTTTATTCAGACGCCACTCAGGAAGAATTTTTAAACTATTACAAAAGTTTATTTGAAAGCCAGATTGTAGATGAATTTGGAAATTCAGATATGGTTAAAGGGAAAATAGGAGAGTATAAGGTTTCGGCGGCTCATTATGGCTCGGATAATACAGGTTACATACAAGTTCATCTACCTGGTTACAACGATGAGAATGTAAATAAATACTTTCTTGAATTTCCTCTTGTTTTGGAAGGTAATTCTGGTCTTCTTGAGCATGAGAAATCTTATGGTTTACTGAACCAGAAAGGCGGTGAGGTGGAATTTACAAAATATTTTACAGTAATCGATAGCGGTGATGAGAATAAGGATGGTAGAGATGATAAAGACGAATTTTTAATTCTTGAAGAAGAGTATAAGAGCAAATTTAAGGATAAGCCAGATTATTCATTCGACGAAACAAGCGGTACTATGAAATGGAAAGAAGTAGATTTTGAGTCAACACTTTCACTTTCTAGAGATCATGGTCGAATATATTTAATGTTAAGGAAAAATATATAAGCATGAAAAAAATACTTATAGCTTTGGCAACTTTTTTAATTCTAACTGGTAGTGTTTTTTTAA